>JBBQTV010000104.1:0-12440 GCA_038212935.1 Pyrinomonadales bacterium
GAAGTTCTTTTTATCGACCTTGGGCGTGCCTTCCATCAATACACGCGGCCGCGTCGCCTGCAGGTTAAACCTGGCTAGACGAAACGCCCCGCACATCAGATACATGAACAGCAGAAACACGCCAAAGCCGAGCTCGGACGATTTCTCGCCAAATGCCGAAGCGAATCCCCAACTGTAGATAAGGGCAATAGGAGCAATGCCAAACGTAAGAACATCGGCGAGCGAATCAAACTGTACCCCGATCTCGGTCGCGGTCTTGGTCGCCCGGGCGACTCGTCCATCGAGTGTGTCGAAAAGGATCGCGAGGCCAATCGCGACGGCGGCATAGTTGAAATATGAGGCGGCCGCAATAGGGTTCTCGAACGAAAGATGGAACCCGCGTATAGACCATAGAACAGCGAGAAACCCCATCGCGATATTCGCCGCCGTAAAGGCGGTCGGGATCACATATAGGCCTTTCTTTATGCCCTTGTGAACCGTTTTTGGTTCTTCGTTCGTGCCATCCGGTACCATAGGTTATTTTATGCGGGCAATTATCGTCTCACCACCGACAACTCGGTCACCGATCTTCACCAAAAGCTCGACGCTGCTCGGCATCAGGACATCGGTCCGCGAACTGAATTTGATCAACCCGAACTTTTCACCGAGCTGAAGTTCATCGCCCGGCTTTGCCCAACAGACGATGCGTCTGGCAACGATCCCTGCGATCTGGGTGCATACGACGGTGACCTTTTCGCCTCTGATGGTCAAAGAATTTCGTTCGTTGAACAGGCTGGCTTCATTACTCGTCGCCGGGCCCTTTTTGCCCGCAATGTAGTCGGCTTTTTCGATCACCCCGGCGATCGGCGAACGATTTATATGAACGTCGAGCGGCGAAAGAAATACGCTTACCGTCTTGCTGATATCGGTCTCGTCGATCCGCGTAACCCGGCCATCCGCAGCAGATACGATGACATCTGCCTCGGTCGGAACATTACGAAACGGGTCGCGGAAAAAGTATGCCATGAAACCCGCAAGCACCGCGAACACGCCCGCCAGAATCCAGAGTTCGAAATAACCGAAGATGAGCGCCAGGATCGCCGGGAACAATACAAATGGATAGCCTTCTCTCGCCATAATGAACGAAAGGCCAGATTCCGAAGCCTCTATGACGGGCAGGGTAGATCTAACCTTGTTGAACTCACAAGTTTAACCGATAGCGCCTGTATATGCGAACGCAAAAAAGCCCGCAGTCATCGGACTGCGGGCGAAAGGAGGATCGTATGAAGAGACTTTACGTACGTACGGGATTGTCTTTTGCATAGCTGTAAGCACACCATGCAGATATCAGATGAACCACCCATCCCAGTGTTCCGGCCGAGCCGATCCAGGATATACCGGTTAAAATTAACCAAATAATGCCAACTATGATTCGGCCATTATAGATCTGGCCTACGCCCGGAACTAAGAAGCTCAAAATACCTGCTACAAAAGGTTCACGCATATTCGTTAAGTGCCTCCACTAACTTATACGCCGGGCCAAGGCTTTAGTTCCCAAAATGTGAACGGAATTATGAAAAATATGGCCGATCAACCGAAAAGCTCGTGTACAGTGAGGTGAAGCAGGAAAAACAAGCCTACACCGCCGAAAAGCGAAAGAGAGACGAATGCTCCCTTTCCGCCGTGGTGATAGACCTCCGGGATCAGGTCACTTGCCGCGACATACAAGGTGACACCCGCTGCCACCGGCAGTGCATAGGCAACCGCCCCTTCGACCGTCGAACCAAGTATATAAAAGACCAAAATTCCGAGGATCGTCGCCGCTCCGATCGCTGATGTTGCCAAGATCACCTCACGCATCCCGCGGCCCGAGGCAAGTATCATCGATCCGATCGTAAAACCTTCGGGAAGTTTATGTATAAAGATCGCGACGAAGACCAGAAAGCCTATTTTTATGTCGATCTGGGATGCCGCCGCGATCGAAACGCCATCGAAAAAAGTGTGTGTCCACAATCCGCCGATCCCCGCAAATGCTGAGCGGGACTGCAATATCTCATGCTCATGGTCGTGAACATCCGCCCCCAAATGAAAATGCGGCGCTATCGTGTGTTCGAAAAACTGCGTCAATAAATACCCACCCAAAAGCAGAAGCATCGGCGAGCTGAGGTCAGAAGGCGTATCAGGATTCGTCGATTGCCAGAGTAAGATCGTCTTGGGCAATATCTCAAAAAGCGTCACCGAAAGCATGAACCCCGCCCCGATCGCAAGCAAATACTTCAGGAAATGGCGGTAATCCGTCTGAATTTTCGATGGATAAAGCACAAGCCCGCCCGCCACCGTCGCCAACGCCGCAAGCCCCCCGAACAACAATAATTGAGCTAAAAACCAGTCCATACCCATGCAAACATCAAACTCTAACCTAAATTAAAATGAAAGAAAACCGGAGCTTCCGCTTAAATATTTCTTCAATGCACATAAGGACTTATACTTAAGCGTATGATTAAGATTCTCTCCTAAATTTTCTTGACAATATCTTTCATGCCGACGTATGATGCTTGTGTCCGTTAATCGCGAAGCTATTCCCCCGGTCGTGATTCCCGGAAACGTGAAGAAAGTGTTTAAGGTGTTAAGCACTAAATCAATTTACTAGATCTTCCATTATTCTTGAATTCTTGAAGTCATCGGCAAACCGCAGAATGCCGAGAGCTTGCTACTCTATTTAGTAGACTTCCGTTCGCTCAGCACTTGTTGAATCCCCCGTCTTGATCTAAAGGCTCGGGGGGACACCCTACAACGGTCGAGCTTGATCATGATGCTAGTTGAACCCGCACAAAACGAGCATGTTTCCGTACTGTTGGAGGAGACGCTCAGTTTTTTTCCATCCGAATTGTCTGGGATCTTCGTCGATGCAACCTTGGGATTAGGCGGCCATTCTGAAGCGATGCTAATGAAATGCCCAAAAGTTTTTGTTCTCGGCATCGATCAAGATAAGGAAGCATTATCCCACGCAGAGTCACGGCTGAGGAAATTCGACGATCGGGTAACTCTGGTTCATTCCAATTTTGAAAATTTGAGGGATGTTGCTGAACCAAATACCGGAACGCCGATAGTCGGTATTTTGGCCGATCTTGGAGTTTCTTCGCTTCAGCTTGATAGTGAAAAGCGTGGATTCAGCTTCAGGTTTGACGCACCGCTAGATATGCGAATGGACACGAAATCCAGCGGCGAAACTGTTGCTGAATTTCTGATGACGCGTTCGGAAGAAGAGATCGCAAACATCATTTACCAGTTTAGCGAGGAAAGAGCATCTCGGAAAATAGCCCGGTGGATCGTAGAGCGACGCGAGAAAGGGGAACCGGTAACAACGACCACTCAACTCGCCTCACTGGTCGCAAGAGCGGTGGGTGGGCGAGCAAAAGACAAAATTCATCCCGCAACGCGGACGTTCCAGGCATTACGGATTGCAGTCAATCGAGAGATCGAGATTCTCGAGGAGTTCATTGACGATGCGGTCGGACTGCTTAGCGACGGTGGGGTCATTGCGATAATTACGTTTCATTCGCTAGAAGACAGGATCGTAAAAAGATCTTTCCTGCGGCTTTCGGGTAAATGTTCGTGTCCTCCGCGACTCCCAGTCTGCAGTTGCGGAGCCGAACGGAAGCTAGAGGTACTAACCAAAAAGCCCATCGTCCCGGGGGAGACCGAGATGCGTCTCAACCCACGGTCACGAAGTGCTAAATTACGGACTGCAAGGAAGATAGCCAATTAGAGGCATCTGCATGCGGAATGATGGATGGCAGCTATGAAAAATAGAAACCCAAGAATTCAAGATCGACGCGACATTAGCCAACTTCCCAATCGAACGCTTCCTTGGGGTTATCTAGCGTTAACAATTTTTTGTGCGGCATTAATCGCTACAGGATTTTTCTTTGCTGGCCTTCAGCATTTTCAAACGATCGACCTAGGAATAAAGAACGCAGACCTTCGGGAGGAAGAGGAAGAACTGAGGGCGGAAAAACGTCGTTTGATATTTACACGGGAGATCGCGTTGTCACCCCATGAAATTGCTCGCACCGCTAAACGGCTGGGGTTTGAGGCAATTGCGGAGCCGTTTCAGCCTCTTAGCGTTGCAGCGAAACCGAATTTGGAGCCATCAGCAAAGCCATTTGCTATTAACGTTAAGTCGACTGACGAAAGAAACGTCGCTAACACAACGGGCCAAGTGGTTTCCGGGACGGCCTTGATCGATCCCGTCGTCCCGGCAAAAAAGTTGGAGCCGAAAACGTCACCGACGACGTTAAGTATAAACAAGGCCGTAGATGTTAATGTAGAAACCCGCCCACGTCGAATAGTGGAAATTCGGACTCGGCAGTCGACAGTGAGGAGTCCGCAATCAGGACTCAGATAGGCTGTTTATGGTGATCAGAGCAACAAAACGAATAAAGCGGGATCTCCGAGCGATCGCCTTCACACGGTTTATGGTGATCGTGGCCTTGTTCGTCCTTTGGATCGGCGGTATCGGGGCACGGCTTGTTTATCTGCAAGTGACCCAACACGACGAGCTTAGAGCGAAGGCTGTCGGTCAACGCAGGGATGTCCGTAGGTCCCAAATGCTTCGCGGAACGATCTTCGATCGAAATGAACGGGCCTTGGCGATAAGTCTCCGAGTTCAGACGCTTTACGCTGACGCAACGCGCATCGATGACGTACCGGCGACGGCTAAGTTACTATCAAAAACCTTAAATTTGAAAGAGGTGGATCTTAGGCAACGTCTTGAAGAAGCTCAATCACTTCAACGAAAGTTTGTTCCTATTGCGCAGGGGCTTGATTCGACCGAGGTCGAGACCATAAACCGTGCCTTAGAGCGACCGGACGTCAGAAAGGCTGACAACCCCCGTTACAATGGCCTTCATTGGCGCGAAGATCAGAAACGAAGCTATCCCAACAATTCACTAGCCGCTCATATAGTTGGCTTCAGTAATAAGGCCGGCGTTGGACAGGCGGGTATTGAGCAATCCCAAAACGACATCCTCTACGGGGCCGTTATCAGGCGTTTGCAAGAGCGGGATCGGCTCGGCCGGGTTTACGATGAAGTTGTTACAGAAAAGGAGCCAGCAAAGGATATTGTATTAACGATCGACGCTGCAACCCAATTCGCAGTTGAGGCCGCATTATCCAAGGCTGTAACGAATTCAAATGCAACCTCCGGAATGGCAGTCGTAATCGCAAATAAGACGGGCGAAATACTCGCACTAGCAAACTATCCGACTTTCGACCCAAACGTCCTTGGCGGAATAACAAACGAGAATCTCTCGAACGGGGTGATACAGAAAATGTACTCTCCGGGGTCAGTGTTCAAGCTCGTGACGTACGGTGCCGCCCTTGAAGGTAATCATATAAGTCCATCGGGCGAGATCGATACTGGAAATGGCACCATCGCAGTCGCAAAGCGCACTTTTCACGATTCGCGGGCGCTTGGCCGAATCACGTACACCAAGGCGATGGCGGTCTCAAGCAACGTTTCTGCAATCAGGACAGCGATGCGGGTCGGCAAAGAGAACTTCCATTCGACGGTTCAGAACTTCGGATTTGGAAGGCAAACAGGAATCGAACTTCCGGCAGAAACGGCCGGAATCGTTCGTTCGCCTGATCGATGGTTCGGCGACTCGTTGGCATCGATGTCTATCGGCTATGAAATTGGCGTGTCGCCGTTGCAAATGGCAACCGCTTTTGCGACGATAGCAAATGACGGCGTAAGAATTCAGCCCCACTTAATTAAAGAAATCCGGCAATCTGATGAGACCACTGTTTCAGTCACGCGACCCGAGAAAACTCAGGTCGTAAGTGTCGAAACTGCGCGAGGTTTGCGCCAGATGTTGCGTGAAGTGGTCGTAAGTGGCACGGGCAAACAAGCTAAAGTCTCAGGTTACTCAACGGCCGGTAAAACGGGTACTGCCTGGAAATTCGATGAGAAGCTGAAACGGGTGAATTCGGCGAAGTACATGTCGTCATTTATGGGCTTTGCACCGGCAAATGACCCGGAAGTCACTATCGCCGTAGTAATTGACGAGCCAAAGGTAGGCGGACGTGACGGCGGGTCGGTGGCAGCACCTGTGTTTCGCGAGATCGCCGAGCAGATACTTCCGGATATGGATATCCGACCGGATCTTGATGCGGATGGAGGCCTTTTAGCGACAAGTGATGTGCCGGACGCCGCTCCGATTCCGGAGTCGGTAGGCAACGGGGAAGAACTTTCGTCGAATTCCGGTCCGAATACTGATCCTGCGGAGGCAGAGGAACCAACTCCTGAGCCGAGAACAGTCACGAGCGAAACGCCTGGCCGCGAACCGGAAAAAGTAGTCAAGGAAAAGAAGTCGGACCCGCCACCGCAACCAGTCGTTAAGAATGGTAGGCCGCCGACGGTCTCAAAGGCTAAGGAGACAAACGGGAGTAAAGGTAACCGCATTGAAACTAAGCCGCGTAATTGAACACATAAATGGGTCCGCGGATGGACTTAACCCCGCCCTGCTCGGCCGTGAGGTAGATACGTTTGTTATTGATTCGCGGGAACTAAAGGAGGGGGACGTGTTTTTTGCGCTGTCCCCGCCGGAATATAACATTCATGGATTCAATGGCGACTTCATCGACGCGACGGTCTATGTGAAGACTGCCTTTGATCTGGGGGCGGCGGCTTGCGTCGTACGGAACGACCGGTTTGAGGGACATCAAAATGAATTGGCGGGGTTTATTGATCAATTGATCTTCGTCGATGACTGTATTCTCGCCCTCCAGAAGTTGGCCCGCGGCGTCTATCTGGAATGGAATAAGCCAGTTGTCGGAATCACAGGGAGCGCAGGAAAGACTACTGCAAAAGAGTTAACTTCCCACGTGCTTTCGGGTAGTGGCCGCAAGGTTCTCAGAAACATCAAGAATTATAACAATGGCTTGGGTCATCCCCTTACTGTATTGAACCTTGCAAAGGACCCGAGCTACGACGTTGCGGTTCTAGAAATGGGAATGTCCACGCCGATGAATGAAATTCAGAAGCTTTGTCGAATCACGCCGCCAGATATCTCGGTAGTACTGAATGTGCTGCCGGTTCATCTCGAACACCTGGGCTCGATCGAGAACATTGCTAAGGCAAAAGCGGAGATAATCGAAGGGCTCAAGCCATCGGGAACCGCGGTGTTGAATGCGGATGATGAACGCGTAGCGGCGATGCGTGCGTTGTTCCCGGGCCGTTCAATGACTTTTGGAATTGACGCAAAAGCCGACGTCATGGCCAAGAACGTGGCAGTCTCGTCGTTTGGCCAAAATCGATTTCAGCTTGTAACACCACGCGGATCGGCTGAGGTGTTGTTTCCGCTTAACGGCCGTCACAATATCCTCAATTCGCTTGCCGCAGCTGCCGTGGGAGTTAGCTTTGAGATGAGCGTAGACTCGATCGCCGATGCACTGTCGACGGCCGAGGCACCATCCCAACGTGGCGAAATAATACGGTTTGCGCAAGGCTTTACCGTTATCAACGATTCTTACAATTCGAACCCTGCCGCGCTACTTTCAATGGTAAGGACGTTGATCGACGGCAGTGGCGACGATGTAAGGAAGATCGTCGTCGCGGGTGAGATGCTCGAACTCGGAAAGGAAGCAGCCCGGCAGCATTTTGAGGTTGGAGTGACGATCGCGGATTCAGGTGTTGATATGTTGATCGGCGTTCGCGGGCTCGCGGACGAAATTGTCGCCGGTGCCGCAAGTGCTGGAATGAAGGATGCGATCTTCGCCGAAGATTCGAATATCGCAGGCGAAATTCTTACAAAAGAGGTCGGAGAACACGATGTCATCCTTGTAAAAGGTTCGCGAGGCGTTCGAACGGAGATCGTTATTGAAAAGCTTCTGGAAAAATACAAGCTTGATGACTTGGTTCCAGCCGAGAGTCACGTTTTCGGTAAGAATCGTTAGGTCAGCCGGTTCAGGAAAAGCGAATGCTCTATTACTTCCTATATCAGTGGATTTTCCGGACATACGGCGGGGCTAGCGAATCGTACTTCTTTAAGGGACTTAACGTCTTCCAGTACGTTACGTTTCGGACTGCCTGGTCAACCATTACCGCGCTTCTTCTATCCTTGTTTTTAGGGAAGTATGTGATTCGAAAACTTGACTCACTGAAAGTTGGCCAAGAAATCCGTGAAGAACTTTCAGCCGAACACCAGGCGAAAAAGGGCACACCAACCATGGGAGGCGTGCTGATCATTGGGTCGGTGATCATCTCGACACTGCTTTGGGCTCGGTTGGATAGCGTATTTCTTTGGCTCGCTTTGGTGGCCACAGTTCTATTTGCAAGCATCGGGTTTGCTGACGACTATATAAAGATCGTTAAGAAAAGAAGTCTCGGACTTACAGGGCGGCAGAAGCTTGCGGGCCAGTTGATCACGGCGATCGGTATCTGGGCAGTGCTCTATTTTTTGACGAATTATGCCTGGAATTTAAGTATTCCGTTCATCAAGGCGACAGCGGAAACAAATCCGGCGATCAGTATAAGTTACGTCGGCCCCTTCGTTTATTTGATCTTTATCGTATTTATTTTGCTGGGTTCGTCCAATGCCGTGAATCTGACAGACGGGCTGGATGGGTTAGCGACCAGCGTTACCTTCATCGCAATGTCCGCCCTAACGGCATTAACGTACGTCGCGAGTGACCGCCGATGGGCAGAGTATCTTGACCTCACGCACAATCCCGCTTCTGCGGAATTAACGGTCTTTTGCGGAGCAATGGTCGGGGCAAGTTTGGGTTTCCTTTGGTATAACGCGCCGCCGGCAGAAGTCTTTATGGGTGACGTTGGCAGTCTGGCAATCGGTGGAGCTCTTGGAACGGTCGCGATCCTGACCAAGCAGGAATTCCTGCTTCCTTTCATTGGAGGCATCTTTATTCTTGAGGCGGTGTCGGTGATGCTTCAGGTCGGATATTTCAAGTTCACTAAGAAGACCGCCGGTGTTGGCAAGCGAGTATTTCTTCAAGCGCCGCTTCATCACCACTTTCAGATGTCCGGGTGGAAGGAGCCCAAAATAGTTTTTCGATTTGTGATCGTGGCCGTTCTATTTGCGTTGTTAAGTCTTTCGACCTTGAAGTTGCGATGATGGAGATCAAGGGAAGAAAAGCATTGGTCTTAGGTGCCGGACGTTCGGGCGTCGCGGCGTCGCGTTTCTTGGCGGAACGCGGTGCAACCGTAGCTCTTCATGACATCAATAAGGTCGACGATTGGCCCGAAGCCGCAAGATCTTTGAAAGAGACTCACAACGTTGGCTTACTTTCCGGGCAGATCCCGTCATGGCTTTTAGACCAGATCGATCTCGTTGTGATCTCGCCGGGCGTGCCAACGAACACGATCCCGGCCCGTTACGTCGACCGAAAAGACGGTGAAGTGATAGGTGAGATCGAACTTGCGTCACGATTCATGAAGGGGCGAATAGTTGCAATTACTGGCTCAAACGGAAAAACAACAACAACGACTTTGGTCGGTGAACTACTCAAAAGCGCGGGTATCGAGGCGCTCGTTGGCGGAAATATCGGGACGCCGTTACTTGAACTCGCTGAGAATACAGCCGACGAATCTTGGACGGTCGTTGAACTTTCCAGCTTCCAGTTGGAAACGATCGTCGATTTTCATCCGAACGTCGCAATATGTTTGAACGTTACGCCGAACCATCTCGATCGATACGAATCGTTTACCGAATACGCCTCGGCGAAGCATCGGATCTTTATGAATCAGACGTCTTATGACGCCGCGATATTGAATGCAGATGATCCGATAACAATGGATTGGGTGAAAGGATTGAACGCGAACGTTTCGCTTTTTAGCGTCGCAAATGAACTCCAAGAAGGCTTGTTTCTCCGCGGGCGCGAACTTGTCTGCCGTGCCGGTGGGAAAGAGAAGGTCCTGACGACGCGAGAGGAGATATTTCTTCGCGGGCTGCACAACGTTGAGAATGTGCTTGCGGCTTTCGCGGCGGGACTCGCCTGCGGGGCTTCACCCGAATCGATGCGGGAGACCGTTGCTAATTTCAAAGGCGTCGAGCATCGCATCGAGTTCGTCGCCGAGCGCGGTGGGGTCAGCTTCTACAACGATTCGAAGGCAACGTCCGTTGACGCAGCGCTGAAAGCCCTTGAGGCATTAAGTGACGGCATCGGCCAGACTGTCTTGATAATCGGCGGCCTCGGAAAGAATGCTCCATATGCGCCGCTGATCCCGCTTATTGAACGATCGGTTCGAGCATTGGTCGTTATTGGTGAAGATGGCGACAATATTGCAGCGCAGCTTGACGGTACCGCACCGATAGTCCGGGCCGATTCGATGGACGAAGCGGTCGCCGAATCCGCACATCTTGCAGTTTCGGGCGATTCGGTGTTACTTGCACCCGCGTGCGCGAGTTTTGATATGTTCAAAAGTTATGAGCATCGTGGCACGACATTCAAACAGGCGGTGACCAGCCTGAGATCGGCAGTTTCGGAAGCGGTGCAATAAAGTAACGAAGTAAATGAAAGACACCCGCATAGATTGGTTCATGTTCGCGATAGCCGCCGGGTTGGCGGTGTTCGGAACGATGATGGTCTTCAGCGCGTCGGCGATGATCGCTCATCGCGAGACCGAGGGGCTTTCGCAGTTTACGTATTTCATAAAGCAACTGATCTTCACGGCGGCGGGCATCGGGTTGATGCTGATCGTCAGCCAGATCGACTACCGCCGTTTCAATAATTTTTATGTCGTTGCAGGAGCCTTGGCGGTGACCGTTTTAGCTCTCGCCGCCGTCTTTGGATTTCCCGAGATCAATGGAGCGCAGCGATGGATCAGGTTCGGGGCGATATCATTTCAGCCGTCCGAAATGGCAAAGATAGCGTTGCCGCTGTTTCTGGCCTATTTTCTTACTCGGAACGAAGACCGAATGGGCGACATCCGCGGTACGGTGTTGCCATGCCTCGGCGTGCTCGGCCTACTCGGCGGATTGGTGTTCCTTGAGCCGGACCTTGGCACGACTATGGTGCTTTGTGCGATCTTTGCGAGCATTTATTTCGCAGCCGGTGCTAATTTTCTCCACGTTGGTGTAGTACTGGCCGGGCTTTTCGCGACGGGAGTCGGCGCTCTTATATTCGCACCGTGGCGGCTGCGCCGGTTGGGAGCATTCTTCGATCCGTGCAGCGCTGAGAATTCGGCCGGTGCGGGATATCAGGTCTGCCAATCGCTTTACGCGATCGGGTCGGGCGGGATCTTGGGCGAGGGATTCGCGAAAGGGCAACAAAAGCTGTTCTATTTGCCTTATCCGCATTCGGATTTTATTTTCTCGGTCGTCGGCGAGGAGCTGGGGCTGGTCGGAACTCTTAGCATCGTCATCGCATTCGGACTTCTGTTATGGCGAGGCACCCGGGCGGCGATGAAGGCACCCGACCGCTTCGGAATGCTTCTTGGCATCGGTCTTATCACCGGGATAACGGTTCAGGCGTTATTCAATATAAGCGTCGTTATCTCTATTTTGCCTGCAAAAGGCATCCCGCTGCCGTTCATTTCGTACGGCGGATCGTCGGTTTTGGTGACACTTTTCGCGGTCGGGCTTTTGTTGAGTATTTCGCGTCATGCAAACGGGCCGGTTGCGGCGAAGAGTTCGAGTCCGAAGACCGTCCGGCGGCGAAAAAGTAAGTCGGGACTGCGTTAATACCGCGTTTTCGTGCTGTTTGGGCGAATGTTAGGCGTGGAAAGGACCGATCTTCGTGGAAAAGATCACTTTCCGGCAGGAAAAAGGGAAGTTCCTGTAGGAAAACGGGAATTTCCTGCAGGAAAAAGGGAAATTCCGACAGGAAAAAGGGAAATTCCTGCAGGAAAACGGCAATTTCCGGTAGGAAAAAGCGAAATTCCTCGAGGAAAGCGGTAATTTCCGACAGGAAAACAAGAAGTTTTCGGAAAAACGATGAAAGTATTGATAGCAGCAGGCGGGACGGGCGGGCACATCTATCCCGGCATCGCGGTCGCAAATGAACTTTTGCGGCGTGATGAGGCTTCGCAAATACTTTTCGTCGGAACGGCTAAGGGAATCGAGACGAAGATCGTACCCGACAGCGGTTTTCAGCTTTCGCTGATCCATAGTGCCGGGCTGAAAAGCGTCGGAGCGATCGGCAAAATAAAGGGCCTTTCGATACTTCCGAAAAGCTTTTTGGAGGCGCGTCAGTTGATCAAGCAATTTCGTCCGCACGTTGCAGTCGGTGCAGGCGGTTATGTTTCGGGGCCGGTGCTATTGATGGCTAGACTGATGGGCGTGCCGACCTTAGTCATGGACTCGAACGCGCTGCCCGGCTACACGAATCGGCAACTCGCACGTTTTGTTAACAAAGCTGCGTTGACGTTCGAAGAGGCGATGCCTTTCTTTGGTGAAAAGGGCGTCGTGACGGGAAACCCGGTTCGCAAAGAATTTTTTGAC
>JBBQTV010000105.1:0-12308 GCA_038212935.1 Pyrinomonadales bacterium
TCAGGCACTAAGGGACCACCTCTCCAAACAATGAATTTGTCTTGATCTCGTTCACCTTCACGTTGACGATGCTTCCAAGCATATCACTTGTTCCGGCGAAATTCACAACTCGGTGACATGTCGAATGTCCGGTGATGTGAATATCAGATTTGGTCGAAACTTTCTCTGCAAGGACCTGTACGCTGCGTCCAAGAAATTGCCGCATGCGCTTGGTCTGCAGCGTCCGCTGGACCGTTTCGAGCTGCAGGAAACGTTCAGTTTTCAGCTCGAATGGCACATCATCAGCCATTTCGAAGGCCGGAGTTCCGGGTCTAGGAGAGTATCTGAAGATGTAAGCGGCATCGTATTCACAATATTCAGCAAGCTTAACAGTGTCGTTGAAGTCTTCATCGGTTTCACCAGGGAAGCCCACAATAATATCTGTGGTTATCGTAATCTCGCGGGGCGACCCACGCAGCTTGTCAATTCGCTTCTTATAGCTGTCTACGGTATGTAGCCGCTTCATCGCTCGCAAGACCCGGTCGCTTCCAGATTGGACCGGCAGATGCACCCAGTTGCAGAGATTTTCATTCTCGTTTATTGCGTCGACAATATCCGGATGAAAATCACGCGGGAAAGAGGTATTGAACTTGATCCGCTCGATCCCGGTCGCGGCTACGGCTCGTAAAAGCCGTGAAAAAGGCGTAGCTCCGACAAATCCTTCGAGGCCAGAGTCAGTCTTCGGCCTGTAGCTATTAACATTCTGGCCGATCAAATGAACCTCTTTAACCCCGTCACGGCGAAGTTCCAGCACCTGGCGAATGATCTCCGATGCAGGTAGACTCGTTTCCCTTCCTCGAGAAAACGGAACGATGCAGTACGTGCAGAATTTATTGCAGCCCTCGATTATCGGTACGAACGCAACGTATCGCGAGTGCCGCTGGTCGTCCGCGACGGTCCAATCATAATCTTTTTCACGTTCGCCCAGATCGGCGTGGCCGGGACCATTTTCCAAAACGTTGTTGATCGCTTCCGACACACGTCCGACCGCGCGAGTACCCAACACAAAATCGACACCCTCGATCTTTTGGAAGAGGCTTTCGCCTTCCAATTGTGCAACGCAGCCCATGATTCCAATAACAGGCTTTTCGCGTTCCGAATGGCGAATCCTGCCTACTTGCGAATAAAGCTTCTGCTCTGCCTTTTCCCGAACCGAACAAGTGTTTATAAGGATAATATCGGCGTTTTCCTGATTATCCGTGATTGAAAAACCTTGGGATGCAAGCGTGCTCGCGACACGTTCCGAATCCGAAACGTTCATTTGACACCCATAAGTTTCAAGGTAGACTTTCTTCATACAACTTGCACCAAATGGAGACCCCAAAGTTCAAAAAAAACGACTTCGTCCATCTGCATTTGCACTCGGATTATAGCCTTTTGCAAAGCACAATCCAACTTAAGCCTTTGGCCAAGCGGGCCGCGGAACTTGAGATGTCAGCGTGCGCTCTGACCGACAAAGGCAATATGTTCGGGGCAATCTCATACTATAAGGAACTGAAGTCGGCCGGCGTCAAACCGATCATCGGCTACGAAGCGAATTTCGTCACCGGAAGCCGCGAAGAGCGTTCGTCGGCGGTCGCCTCGGGCGAACGAGCGTTCTATCCATTCGTCCTGCTCGCATCAAACATGACCGGATATCAGAATCTGGTCGACATATCGTCGCGGGCGTATACGGAAGGCCTCCATCACACCCGGGCGAGGGTCGATATCGACCTTTTAGCTGAACGTTCTCTGGGACTGATCGCATTATCAGGCGGTTGGTCGGGCCAGATCGCCCATTATCTACAACAAGGCGACGATGAAAAAGCCGCTGCGGCCGCAACGCAACTTCGCGATATCTTTGGGCAAGACCGATTCTTTTTGGAGATCGAGCACCGCGACGTCAGCTTCGGCGCCGACCTTAACAAAAAGATCGCTAACCTGGCAAAGAAGCTTGATATCGGCCTCGTCGCGACCAACAACGTCCATTATCTCAGCGAAGACGATGCCCGGGCGCATGAAGTTCTCATGTGCATCGGCGAAGGCCGCACGCTGAACGACCCTGCCCGTCCAACGTTGTCCGATCCCAGTTATTACATGCGATCGGCCGCCGAGATGTGGGAGATCTTCGGCAGCGACTATCCCGCGGCTCTTGAGAATACCCTCAAGATCGCCGAGATGTGCGACCTGAAACTCTCAGTCGGCGACGCAGAACTCATCCTGCCTGAGTTCCCCATTCCTCCCGAATCCGGCTGCGCAGACATCGACGAGTATTTCCGCCTCGTGGCTAACGAAGGCCTCGTTGGACGCCGCAAGTCCGTCCTGGACCCGATGCTCGAACGCGGCCAACTGAAACATCCGATCGGTGCGTATCAAGAGCGGCTCGACCTCGAGATCAAGATCATCGAAGGAATGGGCTACTCCGGCTACTTCCTCATCGTTTGGGATTTCATTCGCTACGCCATCGAGAAAAATATCCCCGTCGGTCCGGGACGAGGATCTGCCGCCGGCTCGCTCGTTGCCTATTCGATGGGCATTACCGATATCGATCCCCTCCAGTATGACCTCTTCTTCGAGCGCTTCCTAAATCCCGAACGCGTTTCGATGCCTGATATCGACATCGACTTCTGTATCCGCGGCCGCGGTGAAGTGATCAGCCACGTGTCCGAGCTTTACGGCCGCGAATCCGTCTGTCAGATCATCACTTTCATGACGATGGCATCAAAGGCAGCGATCAAGGACGTCGGCCGCGTGCTGAATATGCCGCTCCGCGATGTAGAAAAAGTCGCGAAGATGATCCCGCCGCCTTTCCGAGGGCGAAACATCAGCATCTCGCAGGCTCTCGAACAAGTTCCTGAACTTAAGGCCGCGGTCGACACGCAGCCGGAAGTAAAGGACCTGATAGAACTCGCACTTCGCCTCGAAGGCTGTTCGCGAAACACCTCCGTCCACGCTGCCGGTGTGGTCATCGCACCAAAGCCGCTTCACCAGATCGTGCCCGTCGCTGTTTCGCAAAAGAACGAACTCACCAGCCAGTATCCGATGGGCGACCTCGAAAAGGTCGGGATGCTGAAGATGGATTTCCTCGGCCTCACGACGCTGACGATCATCGCCGATTGCCTTCTGACGCTTCGCGAAAAAGAAGGCGTCGAGATCGATTGGAACAAGATCCCGCTGACCGACGAAAAGACGATGCAGCTCTTCGGCGAAGGCAAGACCGACGCCGTTTTCCAGTTCGAATCCTCGGGCATGCAGGAGATCTGCCGCCGCTTGAAGCCGAAGGAGCTCGAGGACCTTTCCGCATTGAACGCTCTATATCGTCCTGGCCCGCTCGATGGCGGCATGGTCGAAGAATTCATCCTTCGTCACAAAGGCGAAAAAGAAGTCCAGTACCTGATCCCCGAGATGGAGGACATCCTTCGCAACACCTACGGCGTGCTCGTCTATCAAGAACAGATCATGCAGCTCGCGCAAAAGCTCGCCGGATATTCGCTTGGCGAAGCCGACCTGATGCGGCGGGCGATGGGCAAGAAAAATAAAGCCGAAATGGACGTCCATGAACGCAAGTTCATCGACGGGGCGATCGAACGCGGCGTTGCCAAACGCCAGGCGAAAGAGATCTTCGACCTGATGGCGAAATTTGCCGATTACGGCTTTAACCGCAGCCACAGTATCGCCTACGCCTACCTCGCGTTTCAGACCGCGTATCTAAAGGCGCATCATCCCGCGCATTTCTACGCCGCCGTCCTCTCGCACGAAGCCGACGACAGCGCGAAGCTTTATAAATATTCGAACGAGCTTCGGTCGATGGGGCTCGAGCTGCTTCCGCCAGACGTCAACGAAAGCGACGAAGGCTTCACGCCGGCCGGTAGATCGGTCCGCTTCGGTCTGAGCGCGATCAAAGGAATGGGAATGGCGACCGCGCTTGCCATAATCGCCGCTCGTGCGGCGGGGCGGTTCAAATCCATCTACGATCTCGTTTCGCGGATCGGGCACGGTGCCATCAATCGCCGTAGCATGGAATCGCTGGTCGCGGCTGGTGCTCTCGATACTATGCGGCCCGACGGCGTCGAAACGAACAAATGGCGTGCTCAGCTTTTTGCCGCGATCGACGACGCCTTATCTTACGGCCAGAGCGTCTGGAGCGATCGCGAACGCGGCCAGAGCGGACTCTTTGCCGTCGCTTCCGAATCATCTGAACCCGACAACGATCGCTTGCCGGACGTTCCGCCGTGGACGCAGGCCGAGATCGCCGCAAAAGAAAAGGCGACGGTCGGCTTTTACCTTTCTGTCCATCCGCTGGACGAATACAAAACGATACTCGAGGGCCTTCGCGTAACGGCGATAGCGGATCACCCGGACATTTCCGCCGGCCGCCAGATCGTTGTCGCGGGTGTCGTCTCGGCGCTTCAGGTCCGCTGGAGCAAGAAAGGAAACCGCTACGCGCAGTTTCGGATCGAGGACCAATCGACCGGCCTGAAATGCCTTATGTGGGCCGAGGCGTATGGCAAATTCGCCGATGTGATCGAGAACGACGCTCTGCTCATCATCGAAGGCAAAGTGGAATCGGCCGACGGCCAGGAAGTGACCGTAATGGTTTCCGAGGTCCGCTCGCTTGCCGATTCGGTCTCGCGGCACGCACGCTCGGTTGTCATCGACTTTCCTGGCAGCGACGCCGAAGAATCATTTCTGCAGGAGCTTTGTTCTGTGCTGAATCAGAATTCCGGCCGCTGCGAGGTCTTTCTTCGGCTGACGGTCGGCGGCGTCAGCGCGAAGCTTATCTCTAACCCGCTTCGTGTCCAGGGTTCGCGGCAGCTCGAGAACCAGTTGAAAAAACTGGGATGTTCTGTAAAGTGGGAACTGTAACTAATCGCATGGAACAACAAACACAGATCGCATTTGACCGCGTCCTGAACGCTCGCCATCCTGATCGGCCGTACACGATGGACATTCTCAGCACCGTTTTTACTGACTTCGTTGAGATACACGGCGACCGGCGATATGCCGACGACGCGGCGATGGTTTGCGGATTCGCCCGGCTCGGGTCAAAAGAGGTTGCGGTCATCGGCCAGCAGAAAGGCCGCGACACTAAGCAGCGTCAGGTGCGAAATTTCGGAATGCCAAAGCCCGAAGGATATCGTAATGCGCTTCGCGTAATGCGGCTCGCAGAAAAATTTGGCCGGCCGATAATTACCTTTATCGACACGCCCGGTGCCTATCCCGGCATCGACGCCGAAGAGCGCGGCCAGGCCGAAGCGATCGCATTCAATCTGCGTGAGATGGCCGGCTTTCGCGTTCCGATCATCGTCGTCGTCATCGGCGAAGGCGGTTCGGGGGGGGCGCTTGCCATCGGGATCGGCGACCGTGTGATGATGATGGAAAATTCGGTCTATTCGGTGATCTCGCCGGAGGGCTGCGCGGCGATCCTCTGGAAAGACGCCGCGAAGGCGAACACCGCCGCCGATTGCCTGCGGCTGACCGCCGAGGACCTGAAAGGCTTCGGCCTGATCGATGAGATCATCCCCGAACCGAAATCATGGGCGATATCTACTGCCGACGGCGACGACGCGAAAGAAAGGTCCGCCGCCTTCGAACAGATCTCCGCCACGCTCGCTACCGCCATCCAACGCGCCCTCCGCGACCTCGAATCCCAAACCGGCGACCAACTAGTAAAATCGCGATTCCAAAAATTCCGAAAAATGGGCACCTGGCTCTAAACAGCGGCTCACAGGCAGAAACACGACCGTTAGGAAATGTGTTCTCCCCAACGCTCTCACAGGCAGAAACAGGAGTGTGTCCTCATTTCCCCTTCGCCGCGGCTCGTCGCCCGATGTGCGGAATAGCTATGCCTTCCCGTTCAGCCCAAATAAGTGTAAGCGGCTCCGCCGCCGCTTCGGTCGCGCGTTCAAGAAGTAAAACATTCGAAGTCAGAACTTTTTGGCTCCGTTGTCGTGTAAGATTGAATTTAAGCGAGCAGCTTGCGTTTCATGATGCTGCTCGGAAACAAAGTTCCTCAATATGTATAAATCTCGATTGTCATTTGCTCTTTTATTGATGCTTGCATTTTCAGCGGTTGCCTCTGGCCAAGAGTCGCCTTTGATGTGGTTGGGCGAATTTATTCGGTTCAATGAACTGCCTATTCTCCAGCCAGATCACTCCAAATACTCCGAACGGGATCTTGAAAAGTTTCGCGAGAAACTGCAGGCGATTCGTTCAACGGGCAGTCAGGATCAATGGGAAGGGCGTTTCGCTCCCGGAGGGCTCGATGACCTAGGCATATCGATCTTAGATATCTCTTCCAAGGCTGGTTTTGCGGGTCTCTACATTTATACTTGCATGCCCACGCTTCGAGCGATAGATTTTGGCACAGTGAATGTTCGGCCAGACACTATCGAACTGGTTTCGGAGGAGATTGCCGGGTCACCTCGCAAACCCAAACGAACGACTTATGTAAAGATCAAATGGGGCAACCGGTTCTACTTGGTCGAAGAGAAATCGTTGCCTGCCTGGAGCGAAAAAGCCGCAGGCGTTTTTATCGCACAGGAAGACTATTCTCAACCTTGGTCTAATTATTGGGTCACGGGCGACTTTGAAAACGAGCCGGCTGGGGAACCGGAATTCCCCGATCGTTTCAAGTACCTGAAACGAGAGCCGATAAAAACCAACATCTTGTCAGTAACTTCCCGAAGTATCGAAAAAGACGTTGAGACCGGGAACACTTTTCACTCCGCAGAATCCGCTGTATATCGTGTGGTGATCGCTGCGGGGCGAAAGCACGGGGTCAAGAAGGGAATGGAACTCGAGTTATCGGAAATGTCCGATGTGTTAACCATCACGGAAGTTTCCTCGGATAGGGCCTCAGGATTAATAGTGCGGGCAATAGTAGACCCTCAAACCGATCACTGCCTTTCAGATGACACTAAGCCAGAGCCGATCGAATGTCCGAAAATAAAGGTTGGCACCAAGATTTCTACGAAGATAGGAAGTTTCTGGTTCTAAACTGTAACTTTGTTAAACTTTAAGAGTTCGGCTACCCGGCGATCCAAGCCAGAACCGCGGGCGTGAGCCCGCGGCCAGGACTCACGACACATTCCCCCGCCGCGGTCGAAGCCCGCAACAATTACCCAACGGTCGAAGACGGTGACATCTGTGTAGCCCGCATCGCGAGATGTAGAAACGGCAAACAACCAAGCCGAACCGTCAACGACGTTGACATACGACGCCGCCGTCTTCGATGGCTCCGCGATCTGCCAAAAACGCTCCCTACGGCAAGACGTTAGACAGCACTCTATAAGTGGCTAAGAGCAATCCGCTTGTCTTCATGGATGTCCGGATTGTCGCAGCCGAGTTCAATGCCCTTTGAGTAGTCGACGACCGCACCGCTGAAGTCGCCGAGGTTACACCGTGCCATCCCTCGAAAGTAATAAGCGTCCTTGTTTGTTGGCTCGATCGCGATCACTTTCGAATAATCCAATTGAGCCTCTTCGAATCTATCGAGGTTGAAATATGCGGACCCGCGTTGAAGATAGGCGTCGGCGAATCCTGAGTCGGCTTCTATAGAATTCAGTTCAAAATATGTATCAAAGTCTGAGATCGCTAGGTCGTAAAGTTCGAGATCCATATAAGCCATTCCGCGGTTATGATAAGCACTTGAAAGTGCGGCATCGATCTCGAGGGCCCGAGTATAATCGAATACAGCATCATCAAGGCGTTCGAGCGTGTCATGGGACGCGCCTCGAACGCTGTAGTAAACAGCTTTATGTGGATTCAGTTCGATCGCTTTATCGAATTCAGCTATCGCACGTTCCCATTCATCCGCATCAGTACAGGCTATGCCTTTCTCATAGAACTCATCCGCTGATGCTTCCTCCGAAATACTTTTGTTCTGTTGCGGTTCGACTACTTCCTGTTGGCAGCTCAGTCCGACCTGTTCGTTCACGATCATCTCGGTGATCTGGGCAAAAAGCTCAATCTCTTTGTCATCACACTTCCCATTGCCCCTGGCCGTCGTAGGGAGCACTTCAGAGATTATCCGCACGACCTCGGCTTCGATCTCTTGCTCGAAGAATTCCGGGTTTATCGTTTTCAATCGGCGGCAAAACTCTGTTTTGACGAGTGGGTCGGCCAGCATTTGTTTAAATGCGTTCTTTCTGTCTCTGTAGTTGTCGGAACCCCTGTACGCACTTCCCACCTTTATTCGCAACTTTCTTACCAACCTAGTCCGGAATGAACCTTCTTTGGAGTCAGTCTTTGATCCCTTCTCGCCGTCAAAGGAGTCTACGTTCTTTTTAACCGTCAATGCATAACGCCGGTAAACGCGTTGCTGAAACTCTAGTAATTCCTCTCGTTTAGATTTAATCATCGATATCGTGTCTGTCTTATGATTCCGCCACGTTCTCCTTATTGGGAGTAATGAGTTTATAGATCACCCATGCCACCACGTGTGGTTTGCCAAGAAGTTCGTCGAGGCCTGCTTTGTTCAAGCAACGGGTAACGATCCCAACGGTTCTGGCTTGAACCGCCTCAGGGAACAGATCGGCCCACGACTCCCTTTCGATCGTTGGATTAACAAGCCTACGAAACCACGGTGAATACATCACCTCGTCCGCCAGACGTGCCTGTTCAAGTTCAAATTCCGATGATCCGATATTGATCTGGCTCTTACCGAGAAGCGAGTACACCTCACGTTCAACGAACGCCCCCACCTCGCCGAACGTTGACGATGAACCCTCAGATTCGCTCGCCGATAAATTGCTATTATCTTTCGGGCTCCGAAGATTGACGAACAGTGAAATGTTGTCAACGTCGCTGAATATCGCGCTCTGTAATAATTTTAGTTTCTCGATGTCCATCGAAGTAGGCGGCGTAGCCGCAGAAGGGATTTGGGGAAAAGCCGGGAAAGTATAACTTTTCCGCAAATAGAGCGGCAAGCCGCAGTCAACCCGCTGGCGATCTAAGTCAGAACCGCGGGCGTTAACCGGTGGCGAATTCACGGCTGGCAATATCGGCTATCTATCTTCTTTACTATGACCATTCGCTGTCGCTGCTGCAATTTATCGAGAATTTGAAAGAGTTTCCGCCGCTGGGCTCTTCTTCCCCCAATTCTCCATTTGCCAATACACTTCCTTATCCGCCAATTCTCATTTCTAATTCTCTTTCTCTTACTCCTTCTGTCCACGAGGGTAATAATCGCATGGGGCCGTGGGGATCGGAATGTTGGATGTGAAGCATCGGGGCAGTTGGAATGGATGGAATGAAATGCGGCGTTTGGAAAGGGGGAATGTCGCGGTGATCGGCGCAAGATCAAGAGCGGTATGGTGAGAGTGATATTCGCGTGGTTTGTCATGCGCCACGGTGCGGGTTTATCAGGGTGCGTGACGGTCTGGCCGGAGTTGGATAGAATCTGCGGCACCGATATTTCCCGGCACGCCATCAGGCACGGCATTCCCCCCGTTTGCCATCATCAGCCACGCGACGAATTTTGAATTACACGCCGTCAGCCTCGATCATACCCCCAGAAGCTAACTTTTGAGGACCCGCGATCCCGCGAACAGCCAAGCACAAAAAAGCCCGGCTGGTATTCCCGGGCTTTTATGCGAAAAGTGCCGCCTAAAGGCGAACTCCAAACTAAGAATTCGAGCTAGAACGGAATGTCGTCCTCGGAGCTGGTCTGTGGCGCCGGAGCCGCACCTGACGACGATGGCTTGCTCGCCGCCGGGCCGGCAAATTCCTGTTCACCTTCGTTCGATTGCGAAGGAGCTCCATCACCCCGCGATCCGATGAACTGCATCTCGGTCGCCTGTACGGCTAGCGTCTGACGCTGATTGCCGTCGCGGTCGGTCCATTCCTCTAGGCCAAGGCGGCCTTCGATATAAACCTGGCGGCCCTTAGCGAGAAATTTAGCGGCATTTTCCGCCTGTTTTCGCCAAAGCGTTACGCGAAACCAGGTCGTAACGTCCTGAAATTCGCCCGATTTGTCTTTCTTTCGCTCGTTCGTAGCCATTGTAAAATCGCAAACGGCGTCGCCCGCAGGCGTATAGCGAAGTTCAGGATCTTTTCCGAGATTTCCAATGAGAATTATTTTGTTAAACGACATTTTGTAGAGCTATCTCCCTTAGTAGAATGTAATTTCGGCAAACTTTCTCGGATGTTACATTCATCTATCTATAGCGGTCAAGTTGAGCGTGTTAGAATCTTCCTTTTGGGTGCGATGCCCGTGAAATTTGCGTTAATGAACTCGACCGGATCCCGAAAATTTAGAGCATTTGGTGCTGTCGCCGCATTGCTGGCGGCGGTTTTGTCGTGTTTTGCTAGCGTTTTCGCGCAGGAAGGCACCGGTGAGCCCGTCGCCTTTGTTAAATGCTCGGAGATCGCTTCAGAAGGCGTCGCAGTGGGGCCTTACGTCACAGCAGGCGGCCGCGTCATCGCCTCAGAAGCAAACGGGGTCCTGCGAGCTTTGGACGACGTTCGCTTTGAAACGATCTGGAAATCGGAACTGGGCGGCGAGATCGCTTCGAATGTCGCAGTTTACGGTGAATTTGCCTACTTGGTCAACAATTCACGCTCCGGCCAGGATGAATCTCTTGGAACCTCCGTGTTGCGTTCCATCAACGTTAATACAGGCCTGACGTCTCGTACGCTTTCAATTCCCTTTTCGACCCGATTTACCATTTACGCGTCGGCTGACGGCGTTATCGCGCTCGGCTCGAGCGGCACGGCCGCAATGTACGACACTGAGCTTAACCAGGCAAAATGGGAGTCGCTCTCGCCAGTCGCGTTCGCTCCGGCCAGCGACCTTTCGATTAATTTCATCGTCATAGCAAAGGAAGGCGGAAACGCTCTATTTCTTGACGCCCGGACCGGGGCCACGGTTACCGATCTAAAGACAGAGGCCAACTTGACCGCTGCGGCCTTTGCCAACGGCGATACGGCCTTTCTGGGCGACGATCGTGGCAATGTGAGCAAGGTCAACCTGTCGGGCGGACAGGTAGCTTGGACATTTAAGACCGGCGGTGGCGTTTCGTTTCTCCACGTCGTGGACGGCAGCCTGTATGTCGCGTCGAACGATAATTTCTTTTACCGCATTTCAGCCAACAGCGGAGGGGTCGTCTGGCGAAAACGAATGCCCGGCCGCATGATCATCCCGCCGCTCGTGGTTGCCGAAAACGCCTTTTTGCCAGTCGTTGGAGAGAATTCTGTCGCGGTCATCGAAACGGGAAAAGGAAAGGTGATTGGCCGCTTGAGTCTCGGTGATGAACAATTCCCCGCATCTGCGATTTTCGCCGCTGCCGATGGTGCCGTGGTGGTGCCTGTCGCTGCCGGTTTAGTTATATTTAACAGCTCTGCCTGCGCGGCAAACAGATAAAAATGCGGCACATCCTTCGTGCCGCATTTTGTTGCAATCCAATTCTGTTTAGTGTGAGACCGAGTATTCCTGCATGATCGCGTGAATCTCGTCTTTGATCATCAACTTCTTTTTCTTAAGTGTGGATTCTTCAACCTGTTCGTCATCGCTTGGGTAGGTAAGGCCTGCAAGTTCGTTCAATCGTTGTTCGTAATTCTGATGCTGGTGAACCAATTCTCTGAAGGTCGGGTTGACCTTTATCAATTCGTCACGCACCGGATCCGAGGTTGACATGTCCATATCGTTCTTGTCCTCACTTTTCAAATAAACTGCACCCGTGCTAAATGCACCTTGCACCAGCCTTGGGTGTAAATCCTATGTTAAACAAAACCGGGTCGGATTTCAAGGAATGCCTTCGATTAAGAGCCCCGTGGCGGCGAGAGCTTTAACCTCATCAGACGGGCATCTTCGATTGGGTGAGTATAGAAGTTTCGCCGTCTTCCATCCGTGACAAAGCCGAAGGACTTGTAGAAGCCGATCGCCGCTGAATTCGAGGCCCGCACGTCCAGCCAAATATTCTTTGCTCCCATTTTCGTCGTACGCTCGATGAATTCGGCCATCAGTAACGCCCCTCCTCCCTGCCGCCGAATTTCAGGCTTTATTCCGATGTTATAAAGCTCCGCATCACGATCAGAGATAAGGCCAGGTACGATCCGGCCCACGAGGAATCCCGCGCAATCGTCCACTGTCGATTTGAGACGAAGCATTATTGATGTAGGCAATGCTGTCTCGGCCCGGTAGTCTGCCTCTGACCAATGACTCAAGCCGCTATCGTGAGCGATCTTTGTGATGGAGGGGACATCTTCAGGCCTCAGCGGAAGTACAGTGAACATCTGTGAATTTTCTTTACGTCAATTGCCGGTGGCGGGCAGGGTTGTGAAGATAC
>JBBQTV010000106.1:0-12251 GCA_038212935.1 Pyrinomonadales bacterium
TGCACCAAAGGCGCCGTTTTTGCTAGTATCGTCGTTTGCGGCCAAACACTAGTTCGGCCCAGAAAGCCGATGTAGCTCAGTTGGTAGAGCAGTTGATTTGTAATCATCAGGTCGTAAGTTCGAGTCTTATCATCGGCTCCAGTTATCTTCAATAAACACAGTCGTTTACATCGACTAGACCTTGCGGCCAACTACTTACCCTACGAATTAGGACTCAAATTAGGACTCGCCAGAGCCGGTTTGAGAAACTTTTACTCACTTTCCTAAAACGCGAAAAGTCGATAGGTTTCCGAAGAAGTTGTTCCTATTTATTTCGCACGATGCGTGCACAGCATCCGTAATCGCGGTGTTGAGTATCGCGGCTGCTCCGATATGTTGGATCGGTGTGCTGGGCCGTTAGTCATGTCATAGTAGAGCTGATCCAATAGGACGCACTCCGGTGAACCTTGCCCTTCTCTCGCACAGGAAACGGTAACGGCGCGGAATCGATCGTGAGACAGCCTCAACCACCCCACAGCCGACCCCAAGGAGTGGGTATGGCCCTAAAAGAGTCCCTAGAGCACTCTCGCCCCTTTAGCCGCCGCACTGGCGTGTGTTACGGAGGCCCATCCTGCGGTAGCATGGTAAAGTGGGTATCTGAGGAGGGGCGGTAGATGAACGGACAGTTGCCAAGTAACGACCACTTCAAGGGCTCGACACGCGCTTTACTCTCGCAAGCTCAAAAGCGAGAAATTATTCACGCGGTCGATAGAGCGTCAGACCATCTTTTAAGCCTTAGTTATAGAGAAGGTTCGTTCTCCCAGCGAATGGCTCCTATGCGTCGGGTCATAATGCTTATTAAGGGTTCGACGCAGTCGAGACATTTTTACCGCTGGGAACGGCATGCCGAAGTTTGGCAACACGCCTGGGATATTGCGGAAGAGACGGGCGCGTCTGTTATAGATGTCCACAGATCTCTCTCGAGTTTGATGCAAAAGTACGTTCCTTAGGAGGTGTGATGTTCTGTTCAATTTGCCAGAGTCCGAAACGGGCGGTAGTCATTGAAAGTTGGGCATCGAACGGCAGTTTGCGAAAGACGGCCGCTGAATACGGACTGGGTTATCGCAGTGTCCACAGGCACATGAGATTGGTTGCAAGGCGTCATGCGAGCGAGTGTTCGGGGGAGCGTACTGGCTGACGGACTTAACAATTTTCTGGACCTCGTCGTCCGGAAGCGGCGGAAGACATTTAGCCGCGTTTTCGGATCGTAACGCAGCAAGAATTGCATCACTCGACATATCGCGACGCCGCATGCTCCCGGCAAGGCTGGTCAATGTCGCGTTACGGCTGCCGTTGTTGATGACATCGCCATTTCTCACGGCGGCTTTACGATCCTCATGGAGCGTCGTAGGAGGCGGAAGCGACTTCCAATCCAGAAGAGGTCCGTTATGGATGCGACAGTAGTAAGGCAATCCCGTACTTGCGTTGGCGGGCTTAAAGTACATACGCGATGGGTCTTTTGCCGACTCATCAACGAAAACTCCCAAGGCTTGCTTTCCCGCGGCCCAAACAGTCGAAAATTGGTTGCACGGAATTGCCTCTTTCAGCCCGATAACGATCCGGAATCGAGGTTCCGCCGCTTTACCATCGACTTGCCGCATGTGTGAGTGGGTTGATCCAACTATCGCAGCACAGCCTAGCCGAGCGATCGCGGAGTTAATCTCCTCGATGTCTGCATCGTGATCGATGTCATACATCAAAAGGGATACGCCCTGCACATTCTTTTTTGCTCGGACCGGCGGGCTGAATGTCGCTGGCGAAAAAAGTGGAACATTTGCTTTAACAAATTCGACAATTGGATTTTCAAACATCGTGCAGACCTCCGTCCATGACATGGTGCCATGAATCGGCTGATTGTCAGTCGTGCGACTAAAATACGACACGCCAAACGTAGTTTCTACCGCTAGGCCCGTTGTCATAGCCGTCCTCCCGGGCCGATCCGGGCCGCGATTTCAGACCGCTCGCGGATAACGTATTCGGCCTGTTGCTGGCATCGCTGGCAATAGCCGTTGACCGCGAAACGCATGTATTCAGAGCGGCAATATTTGCATTGAGCTATACGCGCAAATTGCGTATAATTGGAAGAGATAAATCGCTTTGACTTGCCCGTTAAATGTTTTTCTTTCGAGCCGATCCCGCGAAGGTCGGCTCTCTTCTTTTCAACCATTGTCGTTAACCCCCTTGCCTTTCGGCCTTGCGGCTCCGTCCAAGCTCGATCCGGCAACCAGTTGAGCGATCCTCTGCTCCGCCTCAGAAATGGCTTTTAAGACGTGCTGGACCGTGATGGGCGGCTCAACGCATAGGTGGAGGTATGCGAGCAGGGCTTGTTTCAAGTTCGCGTAGTACTTCGTATTATTTCGGTTCTTTAGGGACACGAGATTCCAAGAATGGGCGTCTCGCACGATCCGATAATTGTCATCAAGCTGCATCTTGACCCTCCTTGCCCTTCGGCGTTGCCGCTTTCCAAGTTCGCGGCTGGCAAAAAAACTTTTCGAGGTCTGACGGGAGGTAGCATACGAAAGCACCTAATCTCACAAACGGCAAGCCCTTTTTCCGTGCCCGAATAAATGTGGCTTTACTGATTCCCCACTGCTTAATGGCATCCATTTCGCGAATATATTTAGGCAGGGTCGGGGCCTCATAATTTAAGCCCGCAACCGTGATCCCCAACATCGCTCCGAGCATTAGCAACAAAATAATAGACATGATCTTTCATTCAATCCTTTCCTTTAATATTAACGTTCCGCGCAAACGAAGAAACGCCGAGAGCATCTCTGCATCTCAGCGATAAGTTCAACACGAAAAATGTAGGTGTAAGGGTTACATGTAAGGGTTACAAACTATTGTTTTGTTAGAACTTTTTGGGCAAGATCGGAACGGTTTAATTTAGCGAATAGGTCGGAAATAAACGCAAAATCCTTCCTGTAAGCATTCGGGGCGTCCATCTCTTTTTTTTCATTAGTGCCACTCTTATACATCAGGGGCTTAATCGTATTCCCGCTGTACCCAGTGATAATTCTTGCAGCGTCTATCTGTTGCTTTGTGTCCGCCTTGATCTTTAACTCGTCAAAAACGACGCTTAGAAATAAGACTGTTCTTTCTAGGTTTCGATCCGTATACTTTTCACCCTTTCCGCACGTCTGGCAGACACCTTCAGTCTTCATCTCGCCTTCTGCCGTTGGCCCGGGTGTCGGCGGTTCGACCGACTTCAGTCCTATCTCAGCACGAGCCCTATTCTCCTCAATTTTCCAAGTAATCTCCGTCTCCTGTTTCCCGATCAAACTTTCTAGCGCAATCGAGTAGTATGTCGTTTTCTCAATCGGCAGTACGTCGGTCGGCCAATTCTTCCATTTGTCGTTCTCAGTTTCCAACTGACGCTTTAGCGAAGTTAGGGCTGCGGCCGGATCATGCTTCTTCACGCTCGTTCGGGCCATATCCAAGAAGTGGTCCGTGAAAACATCATGCAGTAAATTCTCTGCGTGAGCAGCGTCGGCGGGCTGACCAAATTCGACAGGTTTTTCTCCGAAAGGCACGGAGCACGCCTGCACGGGCACCATTACCATGTGTGCGACCATCAGGGCGTCTTCAACATCAAGGTGATATTCGTTGAAAACTATCGGGATTAAATCTGCAATATGCCATATTTCGCGGTCACGCTTAACTTTTGGCGCGGCTCTAACTTTGCCCCGAGAATCCTGCACAATTTTGTAATCGTCTCTACCACCAAGACACCTCCGTACCTCCTCTTGAAACACGTAGCCGATACCGTCAACCGTGGCGTCCTTAACACACCGAGCGCGGTCGCGTATTGCGACCTGCGCTCCTATAGGGTCACTCGCGTCGAGTTCATCCACGCCTTCACAATGTTTGGTTTGGAAGTCCGCGATGGTTTGACGAAGACTTTATATGATTCGGTTGATCTCCGACTCTTTGCTCGTTGCACGTTTGACAGGCGCCATAGAACCCTCTCTGATCAGGCCATCTCTGACAAGGGGTCAACCGTCAGCGCCGTCAGAGTATCGGCGTTGTCCGCTTCGGTAGCTAATCCGGAGCGTAAGACGGTTGAAGGTGGTTAAGCGGCTTTCCTTGTCGGCCGTTTCTCTAGCGGTTCGGTTACAAGCGTAAGCCCGACTGCATTCAGCAATTTGGAAACATTCTTGATCGTCGGATTTCCTTCTTTTGAAACCGCCTTATAGGCGTTCTCGCGGTTAATGCCAGCTCTCTTTGTTACCTCGGTCATACCTTGAGCCTTAACGACATTGCCGAGAGCGTGAAGGAAGTAAGTAACATCATCATCCTCAATGGCCGCGTTTATGTATTCGCTTGCAAATTTAGGATCGCGTAATTCTTCGACAAGATAATCATTGAAACTGCCTGTTACCTTCCTGATGTTTTCGAGTTCCTGCTTTTTCATTTCTCGTTTTTCAACCTCTGTTTGAAAATATCTAAGTATGTCTTAGCGTTTGTTATGTCTTGGGTCTGTGTTGACTTGTCGCCTGCACAAAGCAACAAAATGACCGTGTCTCCTTGCCGTGAATAATAGACTCGGTAACCCGTACCGAAGTGTATTCTTAATTCGCTAATGCCATTTCCAACCGGCTTTGAATCGCCAAAGTTCCCGGAGGCTAGCCTATCTATCTGAATCAATATACGGACCTTTGTCGCTTTATCTCGTAAGGCATCCAACCAATCCGTAACCGGCGTCTTACCGCTATCGTCAACATAGAGTCTGACTTCCATAAGTTATCCTATCAGCGTAGTTTATAAACTACAAGGGTTATTCGATCGTATCCGGCCATTTTTCGAGCCGCGATTCATTGCGGACGTTGATCTTTGCGGTCGCGTCCGGGACTCCTGCTTCGTTACCGGTTCGCGTGAGGTATGTTTCGTAAGTTGGGGAAGGAAACGACAGCTCGCCGTTCTCGTTATATGCGTCGATGCGCTCGGCAACCATTCGCACGGTTTCGACGGTCGCTGCCACATAGTGCCGTCCTGTTACGTCCTTTGGCGAGTGTCCGAGTATTTTTTGAACAATTGCGTGAGGAATGCCGAGAAGTTCCATCCTTGTCCCGCACGTTCGGCGGAGATCGCGGAAAATCAGGCCGTCGATCGTCGCAACCCTCAATGCCGTTGCCCAAGATCGTTTGAAGTCATTGAATGGGAAGATCCTTCCGCTTGTTCCGAAGTTTGGAAGGGCAAGCAGTTCCGCTTTGGTCCTTTTCGTCAGCGGTGCGGACCGAGTCTGTTGCGTCTTAGTATGCGTTCCGAGAATCTTGATGACGCGCTTGTCGATGTCTATGTCGTGCCAGTCGAGCTTCAGGATCTCGCCGCGTCTCATTCCCGCATCCAAGCCAAGCAAGATGATCGCTTTCAAATACGGATTGCCCGTTTCGATCATCTGCGTCACCTCTCTTTTCCTACCAAGCCCGCGCGTATTTCGCTCAAACGTGACCGGCTTTATTGAAACGTCGCAAGACGCTAAGAGTCGCATTTCGTCGGCCTTCGTGAGCGTCCGCGTCCCGACCGTTTCTGCGTCAGCGTCTATCGCCTTCGAGCCTTTCGTTACGTTCTTCGCGATCAATCCAGCATCATGGGCCTCTATCAACAAATGCTTCAAAATCGCAAGTCCGCGATTGGCCGTCGAGATCTTAACCGCGTTCCGTTCCTTCGCTTCCAGCTTGCCCTTTTCGCCGCGTCGATCCCCTTGCTCCAGCCGCCAAACCTTGTAGCGGTCAAGATCATATTTCGTGAATTTCATTAGCGGTTTGTCCCCAAAGCATTCCGTCAATTGATCGATCAAAATATGCGTCTGCCTGTGGGCTTTGATTCCAGCAACCTTCCGGCCTTCCTTGATAACCGCCGGCCGGTAAAAATCCGCCTTCGCATATTCCGCCCATTGCCGGAACGTCTTGACATCGTCAAGCCCTAGCCCTTTGGTTTCGACAAACGCGGTCAACTCCCCCTTTCGATTTTCAAGATCGTCTTTCGCGTCTTGCTTGGTAGCGTATTGCCATGTCTTGCATGTCTTTTGTTCCCGTTCGTCGATATGCGTGAGACGAAGCGTCCAAACCCTTTGATACGATCCGGCATCATCAGCTCCTTGCTTGCCGCGTCGAAAGATCGATTGCTTGATTCTCATATTTTCTCCTTGAAAGAAATTAGGACTCAAATTAGGACTCAATTTAAGTCCTAATCGTGATTTATTGTGACACAAGCTGACAATTCCTGCAAGCCAGAAATTGCTTAGATGCCCTTCTTTATTGGGGTCTATGCGATTATTAGGCTGTATTTACGGGATGGATCTTAGTTAGCCCTGTTCATTTGTAATCATCAGGTCGTAAGTTCGAGTCTTATCATCGGCTCCATATTTCACAGGCGTTTCAGCAATTTTGTTGAAACGCCTTTTTTATTAGTGTAGTAGGAATTGTAGTAGGGTTGCGCACGGCTTTGCGGCGTAGAGCAGATAGGCAAACGGCAAACAAGGGTGACTTTACCATATAAAAGCGGGTCAACCAGGCCGAAAGGCGTCTGTTGGTAGAAAATTTGGAGGGCAATTCGATTGTTTGATCACAACCGATTTTTGGAATGGTAGGGAAGATTGGAATTTGAGCAAAAACAAGATTATTTTGGTTCCTGCTCAGATTTCTCGTCAGAATCAGCCTGGTCGGGGAGATAGTAGAATATGAAGAAGCTATCCGCCGGATGCCGGATGCGGGATTGTGGCAATCTGAATATTACGCATTCCCCGAACCGGGGACAGAAGAATTGCTGCGACCCGTTTCGCTTTTTGAAATTGCTGAAGAACTTCGATTTGATGGCGAAAATGGACGCTTGACCATAGTGGACGGAAAGATCAATCCGCAACAACTGCGGAGACGTCGAAAACTAACCCCCGAAAGCGTTGAGCTAGTAACCCGCGTGTGGGAAGAATCGGCACCGATAACCGATCCCGAGGAACTGGTTGTGGCGTGGCAGGAAGTGGTCGAAGCCCACCCTGATGATCCAGAGGCTCACTACAATCTCGGCGTCGCCCTCGATGAGGTCGGCCGATCTGAAGAAGCTCTACGCGAATATCAGGCGACTATTCGTTTGGATCCGAATTACTTTCCAGCTCTCTACAATCTGGGTAATAACTTCGCCCGTCTCCAACAATTTGATGAAGCTATCGAAATGTTTAATCGGGCGATACTTGTCGACGGAGATTATGCTCCGGCGCATTTCATGCTCGGCGTCGCGTACTTCGAATCGGGCCGATTTAATGACGCGATTGTGGCGACACGACAGGGTTTGGACATCGACCCTGATGACGAGAGTGCTCATTACAACATTGCATTTTGGACATTCCGCCAAGGTGAATACCGAGGAGCGCTCGACCGCTGCGAAGATGTTATTACTCGCTTCCCTCACTACACAAGCCCTCATGTTCTGAAAGGTATGTGTTTCCGAGAACTTGGTGAGCTTGAAAATGAAATTCAGTCTTACAAGGATGCCCTGAACATCAATGTCGATGATGAGGGTGCGTTTATCATTAATTTTACGGCCTTGTTCTTTCTTGGTGCCGCATGGGAACGCAAAATCACCGGCAGCGACGAAGGAATTGAGTATGTCGAAGCGGGCAACCTTTTAGACCTTCAGAATCCGACGCATCAGTTTTGCTTCGCAATGGGCCATCTCGCTCAGGGTGACCGGGAATATGCAGACCAATGGATCGAAGGCCTGCGGACTTCCGCTCCGAATCTTGCCCGGCGTCTTGAGGCAGCGATTACCTTCGCGAATATTGTAACTTAAGAAAATATGCCAAATTGGTTTGAAGAACTCACCGGGTTTCGTGAGGAGTCCCCCGAACAGGTTCGCGAAAACATGACTGTAGAGGGCGAGATTCTGACGTCACGGGTCAACGGGCGATCTGTCAGACACGGTCGATTAGAAACGCCTTCGTTGTCAGAACTGAGGACTCAGGTCGGATTACTCCCGCGAAAGCAAGGTAAGTTGTCCATCAGAGAGACGGTTGGCGATGTTAGGCACTTCCATAAAGATTCCTCGAACACCGATGCGCTTTTCCAGGTGGCATCCCAGTTCAACCTACTTGAAATGATTGGACCTGAAGTAACGCCGGGAAAAGGTGTTGGGCGCTATGCAGATGATCCCACCCAAGGCCCGGCTTGCGCGATCGCGGCCGGAGCGGGCACTATCTACCGAAATTATTTTGCACCCACAAACGGTCGAGTGGGACAAACAGCTAATAGTCAAATTGACTGCCTTGCAGATGTCGGTATCGCTCTTGGTAAAGCTGATGAACGGCTATGGAAGATGAGAAACGGCTACGTCCAGGCAACCTCTCTGACGAGTGTTACGGAGATTGGTGAAATGATTCGCCAGTCAAGCGAAAGCGAGCGGGACAATATCCGACGGTTGCTTCGGATCGGGATTCATTCAGAGACTGAGGTGACGCTCGACCATGCAGGACATACTGTGACGCAGGCTTATTGTTCTGCATTACCCTTGGGCATGTATTCGCCATATCCAACCCACCTTTGGGAACCGTTCGCCCGCCTAGCACTCGAGGCGTCGTACGAGGCTACGATATGTGCATCGATTATTAACGCGTCGCGAACTGGCAATAATAAGGTCTTTCTCACACTGGTCGGTGGAGGGGCATTCGGAAATGAGGAGTCTTGGATAATCGATGCGATGGAAAGAGCCATAATGACTTATAAGGACGCTGAGCTCGATATCATGATCGTCAGTTATTCAAGACAGAATCCCGCGGTTAACCAGCTCGTACGTCGATTTGGCCGCCCTGGTTAACAAACGTTCCGATCTCCGCGCCAATTCGGGCGCCAACGTTCGTAACCTTCGATCCATCGGACGGCATACCTCCTTCCAGCCTGAGCTTGATGCTGGGGGCGGCGGGAACTCCAGACTAGAGCAGGGTGAATGGGCTGACACTTGGTGACTGCAAAGTGAGAAACTGATCGAATGATTTACCAAGAGGTCGCTAACCTTCAAATAGCAAAAGAATTATGAAATTTGATTCAGGCCGATTGGTTTATTCTCCCTCTGATTTGGTTCGTCACTTAGAATCGCCCTTCTCGTCGTGGATGGAGCGCTTTCATCTCGAGAATCCCGGTCATCTGAAAGCAGATGAACTTTCAGAGGATGCCCTGCTCATTATTGAGACTGGGAATCAGCACGAGAGGAATATTCTTGAGGAATTGAAGGGATCGGGGGTGGGGCTGTCCGTGGTGCCGAACGATTCAAGTTCGATAGAGGCAACGAGGAAAGCTATAGCTTCACGTATTCCGATCATCTATCAGGCCAAGCTTCAGGACGGGGAATTTGCCGGGTACGCGGACTTCATCATTCTCGATGATGAGACCGGCAGGTATCAGATCTGGGATACAAAGTTAGCCCGCTCGCCGAAGCCCTATTACGCAATACAACTCTGCTGCTACTCGGAGATGTTTGCAGAAATTACCGGCGAACAGATGCCGAAAAGATTCGGGATCATACTTGGTGCGGATGCCAGTGGAATATCTGAGCGTGTTGAGTTTCGTGTCGAAGATTTCATTCACTATTACCGACACCTTAAGGAAAACTTTCTTGCGATGCAAGCCTTATTCGACGGCGACATCGAGAAACGGCCAATTCCAGATCCTCGGGCACAGCACGGAAGGTGGCAGTCGTATGCGGATGCTTACCTTGACGAGCGGGACCACCTTGTGCGGGTAGCAGGAATCTCATCCGGTCAGGTCAAGAAGCTCAATGAAGCAGGAATATCGACACTTGCTGGCTTGGCAGTGGCGACAGTTACTAGTATTCCAAAAATGCCGAAAGAAACGCTTCAAAAGTTAGTCGACCAAGCACGATTGCAAAAGGAAACACGTGATCTGCGAAAAATCGACAGCAAAGCGACGGCCAGGTTCGAAATTTTGGAGACGCAGGATAATACCGGACAGCTTATAGGGTTGGGAGCCCTTCCTCCTGAGCATCCAGCGGACGTCTTCTTCGATATGGAGGGTTATCCGCTGACACCGGGTGGCCTTGAGTATCTGTTCGGAAATACCACGATTGATCGAGTAACAGGAGAGTACGAGTTCACTGACTTTTGGGCACATGACCGCGTGGGTGAAAAAATAGCATTTGAAGAATTTATCGACTGGGTTCACGGCCGCTGGCTCACGAACCCGGGGATGCATATCTACCACTATGCCCCGTACGAAGTGACAGCGGTCAGACGACTCAGCAGTCAACATGATACGCGGGAAGATCAGGTCGACGATCTGCTTAGGCACGAGGTATTTGTCGATTTGTACAAAATCGTTCGCCGTGGACTACGGATCGGCGAGGAGAGTTATTCCCTAAAAAAGGTCGAGCGGATCTACTGGCCAGATAGCCGAACAGGAGTAGTGACGATGGCAATCGGTTCGGTCGTCCAATACGCTCGTTGGATGCAGAGCAATGAATCGCGAGACTGGAAGAATAGTCCCAACCTCAAAGAGATCAGGAATTATAACAAAGATGACTGTGATTCTACTGCGGAACTCGCAAAGTGGCTTCGCAAGTTGATGGTTGAATACGGGATTCCTCCGGCGGCCGACGCTAAAGCTCTCCGATCGACTGATCAATCTGACATAAAGCCATTAAGCGATATTATGGCCGCAAGGGTAGAGTTGGCGAGGAAGTTGCACGACCAAAGCGACGATGTTTCTAAGGTGTTAGCTGACCTTGTTAATTTTCACCGGCGAGAAGAGAAGCCTTTGTGGTGGAAGTTTTTCGATCGGGCTGACTCCGAACCTGAATCTCTCCGCGACGATCATGGCTGCATCGCGAATATTGAGGCCAAAGGTGGGCCTGTTCCTGAAAAGCGTTCGCTAGTTCAGGAATATACCTTCGATCCGGCCCAGGAATGTAAACTTTCGGCGGGCGATCGAAAAGATGTTTCGTTCACGCACGAGAAGTTTGTTAAATTCAATCTCTTTCACGTTGACTTAGCGTCCGGGAGCCTAAAGCTGAAAGCTGGTACCAAGGTATTGGAGAATTTCGGAGGTTCGTTCCCAGACCGTGGGTGTCTTTTACCCCACGAGATCGTCCAGCCGGAACCGATTCCAACAGCTCTGGCCACCGTTGCTGACTCTCGACTCGAGAACTTCCTCAATCCTGCCGCTGCGGCACTACTAGGCCGAGCGGCTCCGAAAAGCATCACCGACAGTTCAAATCTGTCGACCGATCAGGCTGTAAGAGTTGCTCAGGCGATGGATGGGGAGTGCCTAGTTATTCAAGGTCCGCCAGGTACCGGTAAGACTTATACCGCTTCGCACATGATCGCGGCCCTTCTTGGCGACGGTAAGCGTGTGGGCGTCACATCAAACGGACATAAAGTGGTCATCAACCTACTCCAAGCCTGCGGTAACACCGTCAGAAGCCGCGGCGATCGGCTCCTCGGCGTCAAGGTGGGTGGCGAGAGTGAAGGGGAGTTTTTCGATGAGAATCCGAATTTCGTTCACGTTAAGAGTGGCGGCGATGCCCTCCCTGCCTTTTCTGAGGGAGTGATTGGCGGAACCGCTTGGGTCTTTTCAAGGAACGATTGGGAGGATCAACTAGATTATCTTTTCGTTGACGAGGCGGGACAGGTGCCGCTGGCGAACGTCATCGCAATGTCCCGGTCCACTAAGAATCTCGTTCTGCTGGGCGATCAGATGCAGCTAGAACAGCCTATTCAAGGATCTCATCCCGGCGACGCACGCCTTTCCGCGCTTCAATACGCTCTAAAGGACATGGCGAACAGTTCCGAAGATGTCACCCTGTTCCACCCTGTGATACCACCGGCGTACGGAATCTTCCTGGGAGAATCCCGCCGCATGCATCCTTCCGTATGTCGGTTCATTTCCGAGAGTGTCTACGAGGGCCGACTTGGCTCGCACGAGAACTGTGCCAATCAAAAAATCGACGTTTCCGAGAATCCTAAGTTGATCACAAAGGAAACGGGTATCGTCTTTATTGGCGTCGAGCACGAAGGAAATGTTCAGAAGAGCCTCGAGGAGGTTCATCGGATTAAGGAAATTTATACCGAACTACTCGGTCGCGTTTACACATCCGCCGATGGCCGAACCCGTTCGCTGGCCCTGTCCGACTTTCTTTTCATCACACCCTATAATGCCCAGGTCCGAGCGCTCCATGGGGCCTTACCTCCGGGGGCCCGCGTTGGAAGC
>JBBQTV010000107.1:0-12212 GCA_038212935.1 Pyrinomonadales bacterium
AGGCCGCTTGCAAAAGCTCAGGAAACGGGATCGCCTTTGCCCAGATGCTTCCGAGGTGCGCGATCGCCGCTTTCGTCAGCGGTTGGTCTATCTGCATCCCAAGATTATTATTCGAAATGAAACCTTCGATCGTGCCCGGGCTAAGGTCCAGCTCCCCGCTGGTCGGAGCAAGAGACGAAGCGATAAGCAACTTATCAATATTTGCCGGGTCAGGAGCACTCACGACGGCGACCTCTTTTCTGCAGAAAAGTGACTGGCGGAAGACGCGTCCTCTTAGCAGGTCGAGATATTGTTCGCGGTCGATCGGATCTTCGATGTCGGCGAGGAACGCCTGTGCCTCCGGCGAAAGGCCGTTCGTGCCCATTGCGTGAAGCTCGGCTTCGCTGACAAATTGCAGGCCAGCGTTATCGAGCAGATCGGCAAACTCTTGGAAATAATATGCCTGATTGACGTCCGAAAGGTCGTCGTGAAAAATGTCGCCGGCCTCGTGAGTCTCATGCCGGGCGACTTCCGTCTTCAATATTGCCCTGTAGATTCCGCCGTCCGACGTGTTATCTGCAAGGAATTCTAAAAACGACAAAGCGCTCTCGACCTTTTCATCGGGTTCGGTGATGCCATCCGTGTGCAGCCTGAGTATCTGCTGCGCCATCTGGCGTTGATAGGCACCCGGGAAGGCACTGTAGCTGATATAGCCGACGCCGTTCTCGTTCAGCAATTCGCGAAAGAGTGCGAGCACCTTGTCGCGGACGAATTCAGGCACCCATGAAAACAGGCCGTGGGCCGTGATGTAATCGAAGGTGCCAAGATCTGCCGCCGACATTTCGGTCACGTCTTTTTTCTGAAATTCTACATTGCTCAGGCCAAGCTCGGCTGCCGCGGCGTTCGCGTCTTCTATATGCACCGCCGACAGATCAACCCCAACGAATGACGCCTCAGGCATCAAATACGCTTGCGCGATCAGATTGCTGCCGTTCCCACAGCCAAGCTCCATCACCCGACAAGTGGCTGGCCATGCGGGCGTCATGCCGAAAAGTGTCGCGTTCGTCGCAAGCCGATCCGGAAAAGTCTGGATAAAAAACTTACTCGGATAAGGAAGCCGGTCGTATGAAAATTGTGTTGTCATCTTTTGAGCTGTCAGTCGTCGACGACTCCGATCTAGATTTTTCTTGTCCGCCAGAGGTTAGCCTAAGGCCGATATTCTTTCAACATCGCACCCATCTTTTCGTGGATGAGGTTGATCGCCTTTAGCGGGCGGGCCATTACTTTGAATTCAGTGATACGGCCATCGGCGTCCCACGTGATCATATCGACGCCGTTGACGGTGATAGAATCGATCTCGGTCTCAAACTCCAGCACCGCGTCGCTTTCGCCGACGACCTCTCGCACGTACCGAAAACTCTCATTCCCAAGAATGTGCATCGCCGCTGCGAGATACATCGCCGTCACCGCCTTCCCCACCTGCGGCGTATGCACCACCGGCGAATAAAAGACAACATCGTCAGCCAACAAGTCACCAAGAGCACCCGCATCCCGCGTCCGGACGATCTCATGCCATTTTTCGATCGGATCTGTCATGCTACTTCATTTCCGCATTTCTTCCGGAAACTCCGCTGGGTTGAACCAACGTTTCCCGTCCTTATCCATTGCCCACACATCGCTGTGCTCTCTTAGAAGCGGGAAGCAAGCCTCGCCATCATAACCGCGCAAAAATACTTCACACGCGCGTCTATATCGGCGATTGTATAGACGTTTATCCTGCTTTTCACTTTCGGCATTCGAAATGCCTGATATCGAAGTTTTCTTTCTTGATCTGCTCATTTTTATTAACGCACAAGCGCTAATAAAATGGCGGATCTCCGATCTTCGGGAATGATAAATGTGTCATCGTTATAGACATGAGAGTCATTTCAAAGTACTCGGGTCGAAAGCTTAATTATGGCGGCTCATTCTAGCCGGCTGGAAAAGCCCGGGAGTACGAACAATTCGAGTAGTTCCATAAACCTATGGAATTATAATGAAAAGAAAAGATACGGCAAATATCTTCGATACGGTCGACATCGTGGTGACGAGCGGGGTTGGTGGTGGGACGCGGTGACGGGAACGAAATGCCATCGCGAAGATGGAAAAAAGACGCGGGGCTAGCGTGTCAAAACAGCCTGACCAGCAAATTTCGTCAATCCATCTTGCTCAACCTCAATCTGAGTGCCTGGAGTTTGATGAAGCCTTCGGCGTCGTGTTGGTCGTAGGCTCCGGCGTCGTCTTCGAATGTTACGACGCGTTCGCGGTAGAGCGAGTTCGGCGAGCGGCGACCGGTCGGGATCACATTACCTTTATAGAGCTTGAGCCGAACGTCGCCGGAAACGGTCTCCTGTGTCTGATCGATCATCGACCGCAGGATCTCAAATTCCGGTGCGAACCAGAAGCCGTAATAGACCGATTCGGCAAATTTTGTGCCCAGGCTGTCGCGGAGCCGCATCACCTCGCGGTCCATCGTTATCGATTCGAGTGCTCGGTGGGCGGCCATCAGAATCGTGACGCCGGGCGTCTCATATACACCTCGTGACTTCATTCCGACAAAGCGATTTTCGACCAGATCGACCCGGCCAATTCCGTGCTCGCCGCCGAGGTGATTGAGCTTTGTAAGCATATCGACGGGCCCGTATTTCTCGCCGTCTATCGCCACCGGCTCGCCTTTTTCAAACGAGATAATTATTTCCTGCGACTTGTCGGCTGCATTTTCGGGCGATTTCGTCAGCAGGAAAATATCCTCGGGCGGCGCGATCCACGGGTCTTCCAGAATGCCGCCCTCGTAGGAAATATGCATCAGGTTGCGGTCCATCGAATAGGGCTTTTCCGCGGTCGCGGTGACCGGAATTCCATGCTGTTCGCAATAGGCTATCAGGTCCGCACGGCCCTTGAATTCCCAGTGCCGCCACGGCGCGATGACCTTTATATCAGGCTGCAAGGCGTAATAGGTAAGCTCAAAACGGACCTGATCGTTGCCCTTGCCGGTCGCTCCATGGGCAACGGCGTCGGCACCCTCTTTCTGGGCGATCTCGATCTGCCGTTTGGCGATAACAGGCCGTGCGAGCGAAGTTCCGAGGAGGTAAACGCCTTCGTACAAAGCATTTGCCTTGACGGCGGTCCAGACGAAATCCTTTACGAACTCCTCGCGAAGATCCTCGACATAAAGCTTGGAGGCACCGGTCGCGATCGCCTTTTCCTCCAGGCCATCGAGCTCTTCGCCTTGCCCGACGTCCGCGCAATAACAGATAACCTCGCAGTCGTAGGTCTCCTTTATCCAGAGCAGCATTGCCGACGTATCGAGCCCGCCGGAATATGCGAGAATCACTTTGTTGATCTTTTTTTCCATCTTTCGTTTAAGACGCGCCGGTCGCTTTGCTCGTTCCTATCTTTGCGAACTTAGCGGGTTTGCGTGAGAATGATTTTCACGCAAAGGCGCAAAGAACGCAAAGAGTAATAGCCAAACCAAATGACCGACGAAACGAAAAGAAGCACCTCCGGCAAACTGTGGGGTGGACGATTTACCGAGAAACCGCACGAGACATTTGCTGAATTTAACGATTCGTTTCGCTTTGACAAACGGCTATTTGCCGCTGACGTACGGGGCAGCATCGCGCATGCCGGCGGACTTAAGCGCTCCGGGCTGCTAACCGATGTCGAAGCGGATGCGATCATCGGCGGCCTTACCCAGCTGCTCACGGATGCGGCGATCGCCCCAGCTTTCTTTGACGGCACGGTCGCCGAGGACGTGCATTCTTTCATAGAAGGAAAGCTCATCGAGGCGATCGGCGATGCCGGCCGAAAGCTACACACCGGCCGGAGCAGGAACGATCAGGTAGCGACGGCCCTCCGCATTTGGCTTCGCGATGAGATCGGTGCGGTCGACACGCTTCTGGGTGACCTGCAAGCGGCGATGCTTGACGTTGCCGAAGGATTTCACGAAGCCGTGATCCCGGGCTACACCCATCTGCAGCGGGCGCAGCCTGTGCTGTTCGCTCATTGGTGTTTGGCTTATTTCGAGATGTTCCGCCGCGACCGCGAACGGCTTGCAGATGTCTTTAAACGCGTAAATGTAATGCCGCTCGGTGCGGGCGCGCTTGCCGGAACGGGCTTTCCGATCGACCGCGACGCCGTTGCCACCGAACTCGGTTTTGCCGGCATTTCGGCGAATAGTCTCGACGCTGTGTCTGATCGCGATTTCGCGATCGAGTTCACATCAGCGTGTTCATTGATAATGGTGCACCTCTCACGGCTTGCCGAAGACCTGATCATCTACTGCTCGACCGAGTTCGGGTTTATCAAGCTGAGCGATGCCGTCTCAAGTGGATCGAGCCTGATGCCGCAGAAGAAAAACCCGGACGCACTCGAGCTTCTTCGCGGTAAGGCCGGCCGCGTATTCGGCCATAACGCGGCACTGCTGGCTACGATGAAGGGCCTTCCTCTGGCATACAATAAAGATATGCAGGAGGACAAAGAGGCGGTCTTTGACACGGTCGATACCGTCAAGATATCGCTGCGGGCGGCAGCGATCGTCGTCGAAAATGCGGTCGTCGATGAGGAGCGTGCCCGCATCGCCGCAACCACCGGTTACCTGAATGCGACGGAGCTAGCCGATCATCTGGTCAAACGCGGAGTTCCATTCCGGACGGCGCATGACATCGTTGGACAGATCGTTTTAATGGGAATTGCTGAGAGCAAAGAGCTTAACGAACTTTCTCTGGACGAGATGCGATCAGTTTCGGCGGAGATCGGCGAAGATGTATTCGACGCTCTAGGCCTTGAGCAAACGCTGGCTAGCAAAGCAGCGGCGGGCGGAACGGCTCCTGCACGCGTGGCAGAGGCACTTGCGGCGGCGCGGTTGCGGCTAGAGAACATAGGCGGATGATGGCAACGGAAGCCTCGAAAATTATCTCTTATTCAGTTGTGATGATGGGAAGAGATATGAATAAGGCGATAATCACATTACTGCTGATAGCGACGTTCTTTACGGGCAATGCGTTCGCGGCGGGCCTCTGTCATAACCCGAAGGGTGATTCGAAGCCCGGTGAGCCCGCGACGGTGATCTATAACGCAGACCGGAAGAACAATGACGAGGAGCAAGATCTGCGGTTTGCCCTGGTGCATCCGGACGACGGCGCTAAAAAGGTAAAGCGCCCGCTGATAATTGGGATCCACGGAGGCGGTTTCGCGAACACCTGTTTTCTGAAGCCGTGCTACGAGCGGTATCTGGAGAACGTTCTGGTGCCGGAATTTGTTCCGCACGGGTTTGCCGTGGCGGCGGTGCAGTATCGGTTGAATTCGCCGCTTGATTTTTTGCCGTCGCGGATAAAAGCCGAGAAGGTGCGAGAAATGCACTACAAGGCGACGCAGGACACGCGGCAGGCGATCAAGTATATTTTTGACAATGCCGAGAAGCTGAATATCGACACGGAAAACGTATTTGTGATCGGTGTAAGCGCGGGGGCGATCACGGCTTTGCACTCGGTCTACGCGACGCGGGATACGGTACGCGACGAGCTAGTGAAAGAGTTTGGTGAGCTGGAGCCGGTGCAGAATATCCGCGGCGTCGTCAGCATTTCGGGAGCGTTGTACGACATCTCGAAGCTGAAGAGCGGGCCGCGTGTTCCGCTGATGATCGTGCATGGAAGGAATGATGTCGTGGTGCCGGCTGAGAAGGGGTTTTATTTTGGGCTCGAACGGCTCGAGGCGGTGTATGGCGGCAAGGCGATCTTTGATGAAGCTACGAAGCTGAAACTTCCCGTGACTGGCCATTTCTATGATGTCGGGCATGCCTTTCCGAAGGAGATCGCGGCAGACATATTTGAAAAGTCGCGGAGGTTTGCGGTGGCAAATATAAATTGCGAGACAAGGGTTCAGCGAGCGACGGCGAATTAATGGAAACATCCGAACTGATCAAAAGAACCGCCGAGAACGAGCTGATGCAGTTCCTCGGCGTCAAGATCGTGGAGACGGCTGCGGATCGCGTTGTCTTGACGATGGAAGTCACGCCGAAGGTCCATCAATACGTCGGCATAATGAACGGCGGCGTTTCGCTCTATTTGGCTGAAACTGCAGCGTCAATCGGCGTTGTCGCGAGCGCGGACCTGACGAAGGTAACACCGGTCGGCGTCGAGATAAACGCAAATCACATACGCGCCGTGAGCAAAGGAACTATCACCGTGACCGCGACCCCGATCTTTCCCGGACGCACGATGAGCATCTGGCAGATCGACATCACCAACGAAAAAGGCAAGCTGGTCTGCACAGGCCGATGTTCGGTCTTGCTTCAGAAACGCCCGGCATTTCAGCCTGATCCCGAATAAACGGTGCATAAATTTGTTCGCAATCTGGTCACAGAATGGCGGCGGCTCGGGTTGCCGTTCGAAGGTGAAACTTTGGTCGTGGCCGTTTCGGGCGGGGCCGATTCCGTAAGCCTATTGCTGGCTCTCGACGATCTGGCGAAACGCAAAAAGCTAGGCCACCGCATTGTCATCGCTCATTTTGATCACGGGATCCGCGGGAGCGAGAGTGCCGCCGATGCAGAGTTTGTCCGCAACCTTGCCGAAGATCTCGAACTCGAATACATCGTCGAAAAAGGCAAACTTCGCTCGTCCGGCAACCTCGAACAGTCCGCCCGAAACGCTCGGTATGCGTTCCTCAAAAAGATAGCCGAACGTCATTCGGCGTTTGCGATCCTGACCGCACATACGATGAATGATCAGGCAGAGACGTTCCTGATGAACCTGATCCGCGGGAGCGGGCCGGATGGACTCAGAGCGATGGCCGCCGTCCGCAATATCGAAGGATCGAGCGTGAAGCTGATCAGGCCGCTGCTCCGCTGGTGTAAACGCGAGGAAACGGAAGCGTACTGCCGCGAGGCCGGAATCGAATATCGGCACGACGTCATGAACGATGACCCGCGGTTTACGCGCGTCCGCATTCGGAAGGAGGTCTTGCCGCTTCTTTCAACACTAAACCCAAAGATCATCGATACGCTCGCCCGTACGGCGGATCATTTTCAGATGGAACCATCGGCCGTCGCATCCAACCCGCCCCCGACCGTCGAAACAGTAAATGTTGCGGCGAGCGAATCGATGGCGATCAAGGAGCTTTTGGCCCTCGATGAAAACGCTCGACTAGCTTCGATCCATGGTTGGCTGGGGCAACATCGTGGAAATACGAGGGGATTGACACTGAAGCATATATTGGCCGTCGCGGACCTTTTGGTGAGCCGAAAGAGCGGCCGAACGGTTGAATTGCCGGGGCGAACGGCGGTCGTGAAACGCGGCGGCCGCCTGTATTACAGCAATATTAAGGTTGAATTATAGGCATCCGGCATCTACAATCGAAGGTTGGCGTTTGATGTAGGCCTTTGTTCCTTTGAGAACAACGATGCAGCATATTTATTCATCAAATGGCATTGGTAACAATTCGCGGTTTTAGTTCGCGAGTTTGGAGGCGATAAATTGAATTCTAAGGCAAGACAAGTTTTTCTTTGGCTGATAATAATCTCGAGCGCTTTGCTTTTTGTCTGGTACCTGCAGGGGCAGCAGACGAAAGCCGCCGAACCGCTGAGCGCCGACATGGCGATCACGAAGATCAGAAACAAAGAGTTTAAGGAAGCGACGTTCAAGCAGTCAGAGGTTTTGTTCCTCGATCAGAACGACGCCAAGTTCGTCACTACGCTCGGCAGTGATCCGGTACGCGAATCGATCCTCAATGAGGTAAAAGCCGTCAACGACGGTACTGCGAATTCGGTCAATTGGACAGAAGAGCAGTCGTCGACAGGATTTGGCTGGCTACTGGTCATACAGCTCTTGCCGTTTCTTCTGCTGATCGGCTTCCTCGTCTTCACGCTGCGGCAGATGCAGGCGGGTGGAAACAAGGCTCTCAGCTTTGGTAAATCGAAGGCAAAGCTCCTGAACAACCAGCAAAAACGCGTCACATTCAAGGACGTTGCCGGTGTCGAAGAAGCCAAGGAAGAGCTGCAGGAGATCATCGAATTCCTTAAAGATCCGCAGAAGTTTCAGAAGCTCGGTGGAAAAATCCCTAAGGGCGTCCTGATGGTTGGCCCTCCGGGAACCGGTAAGACCTTGCTTGCAAAGGCTATCGCAGGCGAAGCTAACGTGCCGTTCTTCTCGATCTCCGGTTCGGATTTCGTGGAAATGTTCGTTGGTGTCGGTGCGAGCCGAGTTCGCGACCTTTTCGAACAGGGCAAGAAAAACGCTCCGTGTATCATCTTTATTGACGAGATCGACGCGGTTGGACGTCATCGCGGAGCAGGCCTCGGGGGTGGACACGATGAACGCGAGCAGACGCTCAATCAGCTTTTGGTCGAAATGGACGGCTTCGAATCGAATGACGGCGTAATTCTCGTCGCTTCGACCAACCGCCCTGACGTGCTCGACCCGGCACTGCTTCGTCCCGGCCGTTTTGACCGACGCGTTGTCGTCGGCCGTCCGGACGTTCGCGGACGCGAAGGCATCTTGAAAGTACATACGCGAAAGATCCCGCTCGACGAAGCTGTTGATATCAACGTCATTGCTCGCGGAACGCCCGGCTTTACGGGTGCCGATCTGGCGAATATCGTTAACGAAGCGGCTCTGAACGCAGCCCGTTATAATCAAAAGGTCGTGATGATGACCGACTTCGAGATCGCAAAGGACAAGGTCATGATGGGCGCCGAGCGAAAGAGCATGGTGCTTTCCGATGCCGAGAAAAAGCTTACGGCCTATCATGAAGCCGGCCATACTTTGGTCGGGCTGAAAGTCCCGTCAGCCGATCCCGTACATAAGGTCTCGATCATTCCCCGAGGAATGGCACTCGGCGTGACCCAACAGCTGCCGGAGGCAGACCGCCACAGCTATACGCGCGAATATCTGCTCAGCCAGATAGCGATATTGATGGGCGGCCGCATTGCCGAAGAGCTTTATTTTGGAGACAAGAACGTAACGACCGGTGCCTCGAACGATATCGAAAGAGCGAGTGGGCTTGCACGTTCGATGGTCTGTGAATACGGGATGTCCGAGCTTGGCCCGCTGACCTTTGGCAAGAAGGAAGAGCAGATCTTTCTTGGCCGCGAGATATCGCAACATCGCGATTACTCTGAGGACACGGCGATCAAGATCGATCAAGAGGTCAGTAAGATAATCGCACAACAGTATGACCTTGCACATTCTGTGATCACGGAAAACAGCGAAGCGATGGTGAGGCTTGCTGAAGCGCTTCTCGAACTCGAGACGCTCGACAGTGTTCAGATCCGCCGCGTTGTGGCCGGACTTCCGCTGGAAGGCACGGAACCGACGCCGTCAGCCAATGACGACGATGGTTCTACGGAGACGGAAGAGAAAGCGGAACGGTTTAAGAAGCCTATTCTTCCACCGATAACGCCAAACAATCCGGCAACGGCCTAAGCGTGAAATAGTGAAAGTTGGAAAGGGGAAAGGTGATATCGCTTTTCCCCTTTTTCTTATTTTTAGTACGCTACAATTCATATGTTCTGGAAAACCGCACGCAGGACGATTTCGCTTGAGCGGCCGATCGTAATGGGGATCCTGAATGTCACGCCCGACAGTTTTTCGGACGGCGGCGACTTCATCTCATCCGACGATGCGGTTCGACGAGCGGAAGCGATGATCGCCGAAGGTGCCGCGATCATCGACATCGGCGGTGAATCGACGCGGCCGGGCAGCCTGAGGGTTTTGGCGGGAGAAGAGATCAAGCGAGTTGTACCGGTCATCGCGGCTATCGCGAAGCGTTTTGACGTGGCGGTTTCGATAGACACAAGCAAGGCGGATGTCGCTCGTGCGTCGGTCGACGCCGGGGCCGAGATCATCAACGACATTTCAGGGCTCCGCTGGGACGCAGCGATCGCAAATGTTGCGGCCGCTAGCGGAGCGGGCCTAGTATTGATGCATTCACGGGGCGAATTCGCGACAATGCATTCGCAGCCGCCGGTCAGTGATATTCTTACGGAAGTTTCATCGGGCCTTAATGATTGCGTAGAAGCGGCCCGCAGCCGCGGCGTCCGCGATGAACAGATCGTTTTGGATATCGGGATCGGCTTCGGCAAGACACCAGAACAAAATTTAGAATTGCTGGCGAAACTTGATAGACTTGTATCCGAATTCGCCAAGTTACCGCTCCTGGTCGGTACGTCGAGGAAATCGTTTGTCGGAAAGATTCTCGGCGGTGTACCGCCAACTGAACGGCTCAGCGGTTCGCTATCGACCGCGGCCATTGCCGCTTGGAACGGAGCCAAGATCCTACGGATTCACGATGTCCGGCAGACGGTCGAGGCACTTGCGATGGTCTATGCGATAAGGTGTCAATTATGAGAATGTTGCAGGCAGCCGGACTTTTTTGTCTATTAGTTGTTGTTTCCGGCTTTACCGAATGCTACAAGCCGGTGACGAATTCCGGCCTTCCGAAGCACATCAAGGTCATAGCCGTTCCGGCATTTCAGGCCGAGGCGACCGGCCTGCGGTATCGCGTCGAATCACGCTTCACCGAGGCAGTTTCGCGTGAGATCATACGCCGCGGAAACGGGCTGAAGGTGCAGGGAACTACCCGCGGTGCTGACGCCGTGATCAATGGAACGATTCGTGATTTTAGCTTTACGGGAGTCTTGCTCGACCGCGAAGGCCGGGCCAGAGTTTACGAGGTAACGATCGTTGCCGCGGTCACGATCCGCGACCTCCGTGAGAATAAGATCCTCTTCGACAATCAGAATTTTGTCTTCCGCGATTCTTTCGAATTTTCGTCTGATCCTCGCTCGTTCTTCAATGAAGAAGACCCGGCGGTCGACCGCATCGCGCGCTCATTCGCCGAGTCTGCCGTTTCGGCTTTCGTGAACGGCATCGGCGTTCGCGAGGAAAAGAAATAGCAAACGCACGGCCATTCAATGCCCGAGATCACAAAAGATGCCCTTAGGGCAAAGCTTCAGAAACGAGAGATCGATCCGGCCTATGTGCTGTACGGTCAAGAAACGTTCCTTCGAGACATTGCCGAGCGGACGATTGTTTCCCTGAGCTTCGGCAAAGACTCGCCGCGAGACTTTAATCAAGACGAATTCAGCCTTTCGTCACCGGAAACGTTCACCTCGGCTCTTGCTGCGGCCGAGCAGCTTCCGATGATGTCGGAACGCCGTGTCGTGACCATCCGCGACGTTCGCGTCTCAGCCACGTCGCAGAAGGACTCGCTCAAGGAAGATTTTGAACCGCTTCTTGCCCGATACCTGTCTAACCCTTCGCCGACGTCCGTCGTCATCTTCGTCGCGGACGAACTGAACGGCAACCGTAAGATCACAAAGCTGCTGAAGCAATACGCGAGCGTGACCGAGTTTGCTCCGCTCTCGTACGACGGGCTCATCAACTGGACGCGCGACAAGATCAAGGACGCGGACTGCCAGATCGACGAGTCAGCGCTCCGCCATCTGGCTTCATTGGTCGGTTCGGACCTGCGGGTGATGACCAACGAGATCGCGAAGCTGGCAACGGCGGCGATTCCGGCAAACGTGATAGATGTAGATCTGATCGACCAGCTTGTTACGCAGACGCGGGAGCTTTCGAATTTTGACGTGACGGATCACCTGATCGCCGGAAGGGCAAAACAGGCTTTGACCGCATTGCAGAAGATATTGGACGACGGCGCCGAACCGCTGGCATTGCTCGGGCTTATCTCGTATAACTTTCGCCGGCTACTTGCGGCAAAAGAGATGATGGCTGGCGGCGCCGACCGGACCGAAGTTGCCCGCGTCGCAAAGCTTCGCTACAGCGACCAGGAAACATTTATGGCCGCCGCACGCCGAGCCGACCGCGAAATGCTTTTTCAAGTTATACGCAGACTTGCCGACGTCGATCTGGCGATCAAATCTTCCATTGGCGGCGGCGGGCCGGCAGGGTCGCGAATGCAGATCGAGATGCTTGTCCTCGAAACTGCAATGTCCGGCCAACGCTAGTCAGCCGGACACCTTTAATTACTTCAAATTTGTATTGTAGGGGCAGCAATTACGGCTGCCCGAAAACGCGTCGCCAGGGAAAGGAAGGCGGGCCGGGACTAGCCCTGCCCCTACAATTCTTCCGGCATGCCCGTCCACTTATATGCGGGCGGGTACATTGCCGAGAAGCTTATATCGGTTGTGCGCCAAGGCCTTGATTAAGGTAATGATAGAGGCCGTTGTAGTCATG
>JBBQTV010000108.1:0-12175 GCA_038212935.1 Pyrinomonadales bacterium
GGCCGGCTTTGACGACGCGCTGATCTACGACGAGATCGCTGCTGACGCCGCCGACCGCCGCATCCCGATGGAGCAGCGTCTACAGGACCGCGGCATCGAATTATTTGCCGAATGGATAGCAAAACCCGATAAAGTGGAGTACTAACCGAGTGTCGAACCCATATCTTCTCTACGCGGTCGCTCTTCTGGTCGGTACATTTCTGCCGCTGCAGGTCGGGGTGAATTCGAAGCTTGCGGATTCGGTCGGGAGCCCGCTGCTTTCTGCCTTGCTGTCGTTTACGGTCGGCACGTTCGCATTGCTGACCTACATCATCATCACCGGCGTTCCACTTTCAAATGTAGCTAGCGCCAAGGATGCGACGCCCATCTCTTGGATCGGCGGCCTGCTCGGCGCGTTCTACGTTGCGGTTTCTATCATCTTGCTGCCGAAGATCGGCGTCGCGATGACCGTCAGCCTGATCATCGCCGGCCAAATGCTGATGAGCGTCGTGATGGACCACTTCGGCCTGCTCGGCGTGCCGGTCCGCGAGATAAGCTTCGCCCGCGTCGCCGGAATCATTCTAATGTTCACGGGAGTTCTGCTGATCAAGCGATATTGATCGTCCGATGCCGCCCTCTGGAGAATTTAATATGCGTTTCCTACTTTCCGCTATTCTGTGTTCGCTTGCGATCTTCGCGACCGATGGTCTTGCTCAGAAGATCGACTTCCAAACTGACTTGAACGGTTTCCGGCTCAAACAATATCGAAGTGCGGTAGCGAATGAACTCGGCGAACCGGATCGTGGCGGCCCGATGGGAGACGACATCGAATACGAGGCATTCTTTCTGAACGACGAACCGCTTCTGTATATGGTTTTTCAGTATCGCTCAGAACTTGATGAAGTGGTTTGGAGCATTCAAATGACTGGAAAGGATAGCCGCGTCGACCTGGGCTTCAAAGGTCTCCGTTTCGGGATGCCGGAGGCCGACGTACTAAAAACTCTTGGGACACCATCACGAAAGGTCGACGCGGGAGAACATGGAACTCGGTGGGAATTTGACAGCGCCAACTATTCGGTGGAGATAAACACGGAGAAAAAGCTCTCGAGCATTCGCATCGTTGATGATGCGACCGGAACCACTCCGCCCGACTTAAAGAAAATTCCCGACATCAAAAAGCTCATCCCCGTACTGATCTCGGGCAGCAACGCCGATATCGCCGCCGTGATCGCATCCGATATGGAACTCTACGAAAAAGAAGATACGAAATATTTTCGACGGTCGATGAAAAATGAGATCGCCGCCGATCCGTCTAAGATCTTCGCAGATATCCGAAGGCTGGCAGCGGAACTCAAGAATGTGAACTTCGGCAGTGAGGCTGAATATGAAGAAAGCGGTCGCTTTCGATACGGTATGGACGTGATGCACGTCGCAAAATTCAAGAAGACGAGATCGGTCCGTGAGATCGTTTTTCAATGGAGTCGCGATCGATGGCTTATATGGGAATTCAACGCCGGTAAACCGAAATCCGACGCTACCATCCCGCACTCTGCTTTTCGTCCGGGCAAGCTCGCCGAGCTATCTGACGTTCTTGTAAAAACCTTGCTCGATCGGCCGAACTACGTCCTTTCCGGTCCCGATCAAAAGCCGAGATTCTCGGTTTCATACCTTCCTAATCCGTACATGGTTCGCGTCGAGTTTACCGGTGAGACCAGGCCCGCCCCGACCGCGAAGTTTGAGGTGACCGAAGCCTACTACGTCACGAACGGCGGCGAAAAGGCTCCGGCCGCCGAGTTCAAAACCGAGTATAGATTCATCGAGGACGGTAAGAGTTACTGGCTAGCGTTAAATGATAGAGTTGCCCCAAAGTTGAAGGAATTGCCCCGCGGTTCCAAGCTAGACCTTTTCGTTTCCTGGGTCGGGTTTGTTCATGGCTCGCCGGATCATGTGAATGTATTTCTAGTGTTGGATGTGGAACCGGTAAAGATCGAAAACTCAGTCGCGGCGATCAGTCCTGAACTTTCTCCAGAAATGCATCAACGACCTCGGTCACCTTTCGGTGGACCTCTTCCATCGGGCCGTTAGCGTCAATTACCTTGAAGCGTTCCGGTTCACTTTCGGCGATGCGAAGATAAGCCTTTCGGACCTCAGTATAGAAATCAGTGGTTTCCGAATCCATCCGGTTCCGGCGGCCGCCGTCGCTGTCGCGTGAAGTCGTGCGTTGGATCGCCTTTTCGACAGCGATGTCGAAAAAGAGCGTCATGTCCGGCTTGAGGCCCCCGGTCGCGAGGTCGATTACGGTGCTGATCGTGCGCTCGTCAAAACCGCGGCCCGCTCCCTGATAAGCAGATGTGGCGTCGGCATACCGGTCGGAGATCACGAGCCGGCCGGTTTCGAGTGCGGGTTTGATCAGAAATTCGACGTGCTGGGCGCGGTCAGCCGCAAATAGCAGAAGTTCGGCGAGCGGGGCGACCGTCTCTTCGGTCTCAAGGAAAGCTTCACGCAATCTGCGTCCTAGCGGCGTTCCGCCCGGCTCACATGTAGTGATAACGTCTATACCCCGTCCGCGCAGATCGCCCGCCAGCATTCGAAGCTGTGTCGATTTGCCGCTTCCATCAATACCCTCAAACGTGATCAGTTTTCCTTTCAATTGAGTTTAAGCCGGATCGTGCTTTCGCTCCTGCGAGACCGATGAGATCCCGTGCTTGAACACCAGATAATCCCGACCGCCGACATCCAACAGCAGCGAAAATTTATCGAAGCTCTTGATCCTTCCTGTCAGCGTATCTCCGTGCAGCAAGTGAACAGCGACCGTGACGCGTTCCCGGCGTGCGGAGTTTAGAAACGCGTCCTGAATATTCTGGGCAGGCTGTTTTTCCATGACATTTTCCCCTTTTACTGCTATCACTTACAAGAACTCCCTTGAGTATAGCAGATTATGGCGTAGTCTCAATGAAACCCCTAAAAAGGTGTTTCAAAATAGTACAATAGCGGAGTTACCGATCGTTTCCGACCTTCCGCTTCCAGTGTTAAATTAAAGTCCGATATAGTTTTTCAACTCACCCCAAACTTCGGGATCATCGCCGAAACCTCGCAGCCATTTTGCCACGTTTTCGCGCCGAAACCATGTTAATTGTCGCTTCGCGTAGTTCCTGACGTCCTGTTTTGACTTAACAATAGCATTTTCCAGCGTTCGTTCGCCACTAAAATATTCACAGACCCGCCGATAGGCATGTGCCCCAAGCGCATTCGTATCAGGGTTTACGCCTTCGCTTAAAAGTTGTTTCACTTCTTTCAACAGCCCCGAGCTGAAATGCTCCTCGGTCCGCCGATCGATCTTCGCATAGAGCTCAGCCCGCGGCGGCTCTAAAACGAAGAGCCGGATACGCTCCGCAAACGCCGGCGGCTCAGGACGATTCGGCCGAAGTTCAGAGATCCGTTCGCCCGTCTGAAAATAAACTTCCAACGCCCGCAGGACGCGAACGTGATCCCGCTCAGGCAACTCACTGGCCGCTTTTGGGTCAAGCCGTTTCAGCATCCTGAAGATGTGTTCAACGCCTTTCGCGGCTTTTATAGCATGCAATCGCTTACGCAACTCTGCATCCGTTTTCGGGCTTTCAAATAGCGGCCGCTGAAGCGAGCGGAGATAGAATCCCGTTCCGCCGACGAGTATTACGGTATTTCCACGGGCTTCGATCTCTTTTATCTTTTCGCCGGCGTCCACCGCCCAATCCGCCGCCGTATAGTTCACGCGCGGATCAACGTAATCGATCAGATGATGCGGCACTCCGCGCATCTCTTCGGCCGTGGGCTTTGCGGTCGCTATCTGAATGCCCCGATAGATCTGCACCGAATCGAAATTCACTACCTCGCCGCTGATATGCTCCGCTAGCTTTACCCCAAGCGCCGTCTTGCCCGAAGCCGTCGGCCCCGAGATCGCAAAGATCGGTCGCTTTTCGTCGATCAAACTCATGTTTTGGTGACTTTCATGCAGGCTGCCTTCAGTTGTAGAATACTCGAGTTCGGGATCGATGAGGTAGTCGGTTTGTACTTGGCAAACGATCCATCAAGCACGAAATGATAGTCACGATCACATCCGTCCGCTTACGTAAACTCTGGTACTACTTCCCACTGACCTATCGGGCCCTCTTCATAACGCTGCAGATCCGGCGTTCCCCGGGCTTCATTGAAATGAAGAACACCGGCTCCGGATATTTGCACTTCACCCTAAGCGCCTGGAAGACTGAAGAGGACATGAGGACTTTTGCCCGCTCAGGCAAACACGCTGAGGCAGTGCGTCACGCGTCTGAGCTTGCATCCGAAGTGCGGACACTTACATATGAGACTGACGAACTTCCGCCATGGGATGAAGCCCGCGCTAAGCTTTTCGCCGAAGGCAGGGTCATAAACTTCAAAGGATCCCGCGAATAAGTCGAAACGCGGGTAGGATCACGTTTGACGCAAATATTGCCACATCACGAACGTGATCAGCAGAATGCATATGGTCACCGCCCCGGTGATCTGTTGTCTTGAGAATCGCATAGCTTTATCTGTGGTAAAATTTCGGTAGATCAGAGCAGTGCTCGATCGAGCGTGCGACACATCCAAGTATGAATCATTTTATCTATAAATTGGTCCCGCCGACGTCCGGCGGATCGGGTGCAGGCGACTCGGACGATGGCGACTTGATCGCCGCTCACGATGCGTATCTTAAGGATCAGATGGACAAAGGCAATGTTGTCGCGTTCGGTTCCGTCGCCGATCCGAACGGTTCGTACAGCCTCGCGATACTTCGCCTCGACAACGAAGAGGATGCCGGACTGGTTCTTTCTGCCGACCCGGCACTTGCGGCCGAGGCGGGCTTTGAATACGAACTCCTTTCGATGCCGAACCTCACCGTCGCCGGCTGAGCTTCGCCGCTATTCTAGCTCAAATAATATCGATGGATTTACCTTGAACTGCAACATCATGGCGGTTTCGCGGCCTCCGTCGCCGCCTTTTCGCTGCATTGTAATGCGTCCGATTTTTAAGTTGCCGGCCCGCGTTAATTCAACCTTTCCGTCGCCAAACAACTTGATCGCATCACGCATCGGCCGCAGGACCCAACGCGGGCGTTCGGCATTTTTCAGCGCGACCATGAACCAGCCAGCTTTATTCACCCCATCGCCCTCCATCAGGTCATCAACGATCATGTCCTTGTTCGACGTAAAGAAATCGACCACTTTCGCCCTAGTAATGCTATCGAGTTCCGTCAGGAACATCCGCTCCGGCCGCCGAGTTGGCCCGGTCGGCGTGTCTTCACCCAGGTAAAGCCGCATCGCCGCGATCACATCCGGCGGCATCTTCCACATCGCCGCGTATTGCCTCAGCCAACGTTTGTCTATCTGGTTAAAGCCATTCGTCCCGCTGACCAGCTTTATCGATATTCCCTCGCGAAACTCCCCCGCCGAAGTTTTGATCCGAACGACAACATCCGCCTTGTCGCCGTGCGGCTTTTCGGCCGTGATACTTTCTATCGATTTCGGGTCATGCCCCATCGCCGCCAGCCAGGCCCTGGCATCCACATCCGTCTGCCAACTGTTAAATTTATCGCGGATCTCATTCTCATTCCGAAATCCGCCCTTCGCCGTTTGCGAACCACGCTCGACCGCCGCCTGACGCTGTGGCGTGGCCTGGCCGTGCACCGCGGCCGTCCCTGCCAGAAAGACAGCGGCCGTGATCACTAAGAAAAGAGCTCGATGGAGAAAGCCGTTCAAATTGTTTTTCCCTTCCACAACTCCGTAATGCCTGATGAATTCTTACCAAGCTTTGAGAACTAGCCGCAAGATATTAGACTCGAAGAAGTTCCAAATGTCGTATTCTACACCACTTCATGGAAGATCGGCTTCTCACTTAACAAACCGATGACCTTCGAGATCGCACTCGTTTTCGGGATACTGGTCGTGGCCATCGTGCTCTTTCTCACGGAAGCAGTGCGTATAGACCTCGTTGGCCTTGGCGTGCTGGTCGCATTGGCACTGACCGGCCTCGTCACATCGGAGCAGGCGATCGCAGGTTTCAGCAATCCGGCCGTGATCACGGTTTGGTCGATGTACATCCTCTCCGCGGGCCTTTCCCGTACGGGGGTTTCGCGCATGCTCGGCAACCAATTGATGCGCTTTGCTACCGGCGGCGAAGGCAAGCTGATATCGATCCTCATGACGATAACGGCTCTGCTCTCGTCGTTCATGAACAACATCGGCGTCGCGGCAATGTTTCTGCCGATCACGATGGACATCGCCCGCCGCTCCGGCCGCCAAGCCTCGAAACTCTTGCTGCCGATGGCTTACGGATCGCTGCTCGGCGGACTCATACTTCTCATTGGTACCCCGAGCAACCTGCTCGTTCGCGACGCTCTTCGCGAAGCCGGCCTTCCCCCGATCGAAATGTTCGATTTCACGATCGGCGGACTCGTGATCCTGATCGCCAGCGTCGCCTACATGTCGCTGATCGGCCGCCGTTTTTTACCGGATCGAAGCACGCTGGAACCAATGGCCGCCGGCAACGGACGAAATGGGAACGATATTCGCGACCTATACGCCTTAGAGGAACGTCTCGCATATCTCGTCGTGCCCGACGACAGCCCTTTGGCAGGGAAGACGCTCGGCGAAAGCCGGATCGGCCAGGCGCTCGGCCTTAATGTATTGAGCATTCGCCGCAAGAGTGGGCGCCGCATCGCCGCCGAGCCTGATGTTGAGATCCTCGGAGGGGACAGGCTGCTCATCCTTGGCCGCCTCGATCGGATCGAGGAAATAGCTGAAAACCCTATGTTTTCGGTAGAAGAGGATCTCTCGCCCGCCACGGTACTCAATTCAGACAACATCGGCCTTGGCGAGATCGTGGTCAGCGAAGGTTCGGATCTAAGCGGATCGACGCTGGCTGAGTTAGGCTTTCGAGATAAGTTCGGGCTCAATGTTCTGGCTATTCGCCGCGGTGAACGCATCAGCCGCACGGACCTTCAAGATATTCAGTTCGAGCCCGGCGACATGGTTTTCGTCCAGGGCCAAAAAGAAAAACTCGCCGACCCTGCCGACGAACTCGGTATCAGCCCGATCAAACTAGTCGAAGCCGCCAAATACGAATTGGACGACCGCCTTTTGATCATCCGCGTTCCCGAGGGTTCGCCGCTTGCGGGCAGGACGCTGACGGAAAGCCGGCTCGGGGCGGCTTTCGGGCTGACCACCTTTGCCGTTGAGCACGAGGGAGGGACGTGGGAGGTACCTGAGCCGGGTGCGCAGCTGAAGGCCGGCGATCTACTTCTTGTCGGCGGAAGGCCCGGAAATATAGAGGTGATCAAAGGCCTCGGTTCGCTGACCATCCGCCGTAAGGTCAACGTGAAGCGCGAAAAGTTACAGATCGGCTCTTTGCGTGTGATCGAGGTGATGCTCTCGCCTTACACATCGCTGGCCGGCAAAACGCTTGCCGACATCCGCTTTCGCGATCAACATGGGGTTTCAGTTCTGGCTATCTGGCGGGGCGAACGCGCGTACCGCACAGAACTCGCCGAGATCCCGCTCAGCTTTGGCGACGGACTGCTGTGCTACGGTCCCAAAGACCGTTTCGAGCTTCTCGCCCGCGACCCGGACTTTGTCGTTCTGCAGGATGATATGCAGGAGGAACCGAACTTTGCGCTTGCACCGGTCGCGGCGCTGACGATGGCCGGCGTAATAGCAGCCGTCATCCTGCTCGGCACACCGATATCTATCGCGGCGATCACCGGCTGTGTTGTCATGGTCGCGACCAGATGCCTGAGGATGGAAGAAGCATACGAGGCCATCGACTGGAAAGCCGTTTTTCTCATTGCCGCTATGCTTCCCCTCGGAGCCGCCCTCGGCGAGACCGGTGCAGCATCCTTGCTGGCAAACGCCGTGATTACGACTGCCGGCAGCTATGGCCCGATCGCCGTTTTAGCGGGATTAATGATACTCTCGATCGCGATCACCCAAACGATGCCGAGCGCGGTAGTCGCCGTCATCATGTCGCCGATCGCCATCACTACGGCCGCCAGTATGGAAGTCTCGCCGTATCCATTCATGATGGGCATCGCCTACGCACTGGCCGCGTCGTTCATCAGTCCTGTCGCTCACCCCGCCAACGTCTTGGTAATGAGCCCCGGCGGCTACCGCTTTAGCGATTACATCAGACACGGCCTCCCCATCTCTGCGATCGTCGTCATCATCAGCGTAATTCTCCTGCCGTTTCTTTTCCCGTTCTAGACAGCGGGTGCGACGACTACTTTCCGACCCTTTGACCGCTGTTGAAAAATGGGCAGCTTGGTCTTATCATTCCAGAATTCCCACTTATAACTGAATCATACGTAGGAGAACTTTTCGAGATGCCGACTTGCCCATCGTCAAAGTTGATCGCCCGTCTGTTTGTGGCTTTGTTCCTTACTTTTCTGATCACATCCGCAGAGGCCCAAACAACAGGATCCGCTCCCGTCTCGAGGCTAGAGCGGCTGACGTCGATCAGCGAGATCACTGACGTCAAGCCGGCCGACCTATATTTTCGGGAGCTTCAGTCGCTGATCGAACGCTATGGCATCTCGGGCCTGACCACGAACAAAAAGTTCGATGGTTTAGCTCCGCTTCGTCGGCCGGAGCTGGAGCCGATCATCAGCGACTCGCGCGGTATCCTTATCCAACTTGCCGGCGGCGTCCCGATAGCTGAGGTTAATAAGGCCTTCCCCACCACATGCACTCTTGACCGAACTGCTGTTACGTTTACCGAGGCACAAATCGCGGAATACCTCGAATGTTCATTTGGAGCCGGTTCGGTAACCTCAAAGAAACCTACGACAGCGACAGCTACCCGCGGGCGCTTCGTGATCTTTCTGGATGCCGCCCTTTCCGCTGGCGAACAAACGGTGAATGAACTTCATATGAAGGCCGAGGCCGCCTCCCAGGCCTTGCGAAAGGCAGCCGCCGAAAAAGCTGCGGCCGCGAAGAGATCATTCGAGCTATCGAACGATCGGACCGATCTCTGGAACTATATTCCGGGCACGTGGACTTTTGAGGTAATGATGGCCGACGGAAAGATCACGCGATCACACCTGAAGTTCGCCAAACGTGAAGGTGACGGATTTCCCGTTATCATCGAATCACGATCGACCAAGCCGCTTTCGGCACGGGCTTCCGTCATCGGAAAGCCACCCGTCACCTCTGGAGGGCCGCCTATCAATACGATTAACTTTGATTACCGCGGCTTCACGTTCGAGGGCCGTGTCATCTTTAGCGGTGCCCTTACCGGAACCCTCACCTACAATTCCAAGCCCGAAGGCACGTGGTCGGCGCAACGGCGTCCCGACCTCGACTATATTGATCTCGCATTCAAAGCATCCGATGGCAAACGCAATGCAGATGCAATCACATACTTCACAAAAGCGATCGACCTAAAGCCGTTCGCCTCGTATTTGCTCAGCCGCGGCAATATTTATTTTGAAGAGAAGGCCTACGATAAAGCTGTCGCTGACTATACACGGGCATATAGTATGGATCCGCAATACTATCGAGCGCTCCTCAATCGTTCGCTCGCGAATTTTTATCTTAAGAAAGACCAGCTTGTGATCGCCGATGTCGACACGATATTGACGAAGCACACAGCGCAGCTTGATGCCAAAGATCGGTCAGACGCACATATGCAGCGAGGTCTTTCACGGCTGAACATCGGTCAGCGCGATGCTGCCATCGCGGATTTCCGCGAGGCATTGAGGCTCCAACCAAATTCCTTGGCGGCCAAAGATCAACTAACCAAGCTGGGATCAGAGTAATAGCGAAAGCGGCGCGGTTCGGGATGCATTTATGAACTCGCCGATGCCGTTGAGTAGCATCTGGACGGCGACCGTTATCAGCAGCATTCCCATCAGGCGTTCTATCGCCACAAGGCCTTTTTCGCCGAGGAATCTTGCGAAATAGCTCGAGAAATATATGATCACCGCCGACGCGAACCACGCGATCAGTACCGCCAACAGCCATTCAGGCCAGCGGTTTGGTTCGCGGCTCATAAGCAGCAAAGCGGTCGCCATCGCTGACGGCCCGGCAACGTAAGGGATCGCCAGCGGAACTATAAAAGGCTCGCCCTCGACATCTTCCTGCAGCGAGGCATCACGCCGGGGGAAGATCATCTTGAGCGCGATGATCATCAGAATTATGCCGCCCGCCGTCGTCAACGCGGTCTCCGACAGGTTCAGCAGCTTGAGCAGATATTGCCCGAGGAAAAGAAATGCGATCAGCACAACGCCCGCGATCAGCAATTCCCGTACGACGACAAGCCGCTGCCGCCCCGGCTCCACCTTCTTCAGCGTGGTCATGAAAAGCGGAATGTTCCCCAGCGGGTCCATCACCAAAAACAAAAGCAGCGCAGCCGAAAACGTATCCATGCCGTGCATTGTAGCCGAAGTCTTTTCATTGACCTATCGAAGATAATAGGTTATCGTTTTTAATAATGTGGCAATCTTTGAACACAGGTCGATCGAAAGAACTTGCCGAAAACTTCCGGCTCAGGTCCTAAAAAAATACGAGCTATGGAAAAGCATAATCGAGCTGCACGGCCCCGACGAACTCACAAATTTTCCGGGTTTTCATGATGAGTCACTTAAAGGCGATCGCAAGGGTCAGCGATCTTCCAGACTCAATATTCAGTATCGCGTTATCTACGAGGTAGAAAGGGAAACCATATCGGTCTTTGTCATTGAAGTGACGCCGCACGAATACTGACCATAATTATGAGCACATTAAACAAAAGAGAATTTGTGCCGGCCAAAAGGCGGATCGAGTCCACAACTGGCGAGGTGATCCGTATGCTGCGCGATCTGAAGGGCTGGACGCAGGAGGAACTCGCACGAAGATCCGGTGTTAGCCCGACGAATCTTAGTCTGCTTGAAAATGACCGGGTAGATATTGGTAAAAAGCGTGCGGTGCAGATTGCATCGGCCTTCGATATTCACCCGGCCATCATTATGTTCCCGGAATACGATACGAGCGAGATCAAAAGAGCTGCTTAGTGATGATCGCCGACTAGTTTATTCGGTTTTCGACTCTAACAGGCTCCAATAAACTCGGATCGATCAGTATTCCCTCGGTGTGATCGTTAAGTTCGATGCGGTTGCGGCCGTTGTTTTTTGCGTCGTAAAGAGCCGAGTCTGCGGCAGCTATCAGGATTGATTCGTCCGAATCCAGAACTGGTAATACCGTCGCAACGCCGACGCTGACAGTCAGTTGGCCTTCCGTCGGCGAACTCGTATGAATGATCTCCATCATTTTGATGTTTGCAAATGCTTCCTTTGCTATCTGCATCGCACCCGCCGAGTCCGTACCGCCCAGCACTATCGCAAACTCCTCTCCGCCAAAACGCGCGACCAGATCTGTCGGCCGATGGATCGTTTCAGCAAGGCATTCCGCGACCCGCTGTAGGCATTCGTCGCCCGCCTGATGACCATACGTATCGTTGAATTGTTTGAAGTGGTCAATGTCGATCATCACCAGCGAGATCGGCGTCCGGAACCGGATAGCACGGTGCCATTCGTCCGTCAAAAAGCTGGCGAACCGCCGCCGGTTACCGATCTTCGTCAGTCCGTCCGAATTCGCCAGATTCCGCAGCGTCTCGTTTGCTTCGGCAAGTTCGGATGTCCGTTCCTCGACCAATTTGGCAAGCCGCCGCTCGCGAATCTCTAGCTGATGGACGCTCGATTTCCAAATTATTAACAACAGCAATGCCGCCCCGAAGACCGCCAGAAGAATGGCTTCGTAGGTCTCATGAAAGTGCGGCTGGAGTTCCATTGTGAGGTTCGCCCCCTGCTCGTTCCAAACCCCGTCGCTGTTTGCCGCCCTCACTTTGAACGTGTAGTTGCCAGGCGGTAGATAAGAGTAGATCGCCGTCCTGCGTGTTCCGGCATCGGTCCAGTCGGCATCGTGGCCTTCCAGCTTGTATTGGAATTTTATTTGATCCGACTTGATCAGGCTCATCGCGGTGAACCGTATCTCGATGTCCTTGCGGCCCGGCTCCAGCTTTAGCGATTCGCGAAATGGAACTGACTCCCGTTCAACAAACACTTTTTCGATCACGACCGTTGGTGCCAATGTATTTCCCGTTTCCGCTGACGGATCGACCACCGCAACGCCGTCCTGGGTCGGGAACCAAAATCGGCCGAATTCGTCCC
>JBBQTV010000109.1:0-12154 GCA_038212935.1 Pyrinomonadales bacterium
TACAAAACACAAATGCTAATCAAGAATTAGCTCTTGCTGCCTAATTAATTTTAGACCAGAAGTGTCTTACCGGAAGTCAGCCCGATGCGACCGGCTAAGGCATAACTCAGTTCGGGCTCGGATGTGTCCTCCACCTGCGGATGCGTCTCAAAGTCAGCCAGGTTAGCTTTCGAAGAGGTCTTGTCGGTTCATCTGCTCCTCGAAAGCGAAAATTAAGTGAACCGACTAAACGTGTAGATCGCACTGGTCGCAACCTTTGGATGTGGGTTCGATTCCCACCGCCTCCACCATATTAAAAAAGTAGCGGCGCCTTCGCCGCTAGTTTCCATTTTAAACCCGTCGTTCTTTAATTTTCGGCTACAAGTCCAAAGCCTGTGGCATTCTCCAGCTTCACTAAAAATAAAAGTGGGCGGCTGGGAACCGCCCACGCTCAGTTCAGAATGGCCTAACGCCTACGGGTTCGCCCGAATCTCCAGATCGAGAATATCCTCATTCACCGTTACTGCTACTGATTGGAAGGTGTAACCCTTACGTGAAGCCGTAACGAAGTATGTCTGTCCGGCTTCGACCTTCGGGAACGTAAACTGGCCGAAATTATTCGAGGTCGTCAATACGCTCACTCCGTTCGAATCGCTCAGAACAAGGCTGGCTCCCGAGATCGCTTGACCATTCGCGGTCAAAACTAGTCCTCCTACGGTTACATCCGCCGGGCTCGGCCCTCCCGTTCCGCATACAATTAATGTAGATGAAGAGGCAATGATCCCGTTCACGGTCCTGCCGCCGCTGGCGATATTAAAATGGATCCCGTTTACCACCATCCCGCTGTCTCCTGTGGTCTGCTGGTTTAGGATTACCGTTCCCGCCCCGTTAGGAAGAATAACGGTCTGATTCGCTTCACCGGTCACGGTCACCGATACGGGCGCACCCGACGAGTCCGTGATCGTAAGGCCTTGAATATCGGTGCTTCCCTCGCAAAAAGCGTCAGCCGAACCAGGACAACATATGCACTGAACCCTGGTTGTTACCGACGTCGCGGTGATCACATATCCGCCCGCATTGATCCGAACGTCATTGACGGTCGATGATGACTGAGACGCGTTGCCGGTCGCCGATGTTGATGACAATATTATACCCGTCGTAATGCCTGGCAGTGACGAACTAGGTGTAGGTGTAATTATCGACCCACCGACGGATGGAAGTTCGCCCGTATCACCGGCCCGCTGTATGGAGTCGCCATTAAGAATGACGCCAGTTGCTCGGCCTCCATACGTCCGAGACTGACCCGAAACCTCCGAAACTGCGCTGACAAAAAGCATCATCGCGATGCTAAAAAATAAAATGATCCTTCCCATTTTCATACCCTTGTACTCCTTTAATACAAATGTGCTACCAAATCAAACAAAAATTGGTGTTCGAAGTCGATGGTGCAAACTTTGGGCCAATCCAAGAATGGGCGCAAAAAGTGGCCGGGCTTAACACCCGGCCGATTTTTTTTACTGAATAAAACTATTGGTTTGGAAGGATATCGACCATTCCAATGCCGTCATCCGGCAGAAGGACCCGTGGAGAAAACGTATGGAGTCGATGCGATGCGGCGATCACGACGGTCTCGCCCGCACGGATGCCCTCAAAACTGAAGTACCCGAAGGCGTTAGACGTCGATTGGAAAAGCTCACCGTTCGTGGTTGACAGCGTCAGGCGGGCGTTTGAGATGGCGATGCCGTCATGACGAGCCACCCGGCCGACCACTGTTACCAGCGCCGAAGTCGGTGCCATCGTGATATAGAAATCCGAAGAGGACGAGGAAGACGGCATCATTCCGTCGGCCTCGCGGACCCTAATACGGCCACTGCTCGTCGGCAATGCCGGAACCGTCCACGAATAGTAACCTGTGTTCTCGGCATCTGGGTTGATAACGTGATCAAACGTGAGTCCGCCATCCGTTGAGAGTTCGATCGCTACGCGGCTATTGTAATCTCCTTGGTTATTCCATGAAATGGTCGTCGGCTGACCAATAACGGCGTATCCTCCGCTTGGGGAAATGCTGTTGATCGTCTCTGGCGATTGGTCGTTGAACCTTGAATAAAGCGATAAGTTGGGCGACCCGTCACCTATATTGGTGAGTATGTCAGGCGTACTGTTTCCTAGTATCGCGTCCGTTACCTGGTCCGACGTCATCGTCGGCGAAAGTTCGAGCAGCAATGCCGCAACGCCCGCTGCATGCGGCGACGCCATCGAAGTACCTGTCTTTGTGACGATCGACGTGTCATCCGATATCCCGGCCGCCTCGATCCAGTTGCCGGGTGCGAAAATATCTAGGCACGGCCCGAAATTTGAATAGGTGGGACGACTGTCGCTATTCGACATCGCTCCTACGGTGATCGCACTCGCAGCTCTTCCCGGCGAATAGCTACATGCGTCCGCGGCGTTATTGGCCGCCGCGACCGTGTAAGTTACGCCGGAAGTGACGGACGCGTTTATTGCGTCGTCTAACACGCTTACTACGCCGCCGGTCGTGATGCTGATATTTGCGACTGCTGGATCCTGTCGATTCGCGGTTATCCACTCGACGGCATTCAGCAGGCCCAAAACGCCGCCGCCGCCTGAGCAGTTAAGGACTCGAACGGAATGCAGGGTCGCATTCTTTGCAACGCCGTACCCCGCTCCGCCGATCGTTCCGGCGACGTGTGTACCGTGGCCATAGCAATCGTTACCATTTTGGCCATCACCGATCGCGTCAAAACTATAAACCACGCGGCCGCCAAACTCTGTGTGGGTTCCGCGGATCCCGCTATCGACGACATACACGTTGACGCCTGCTCCGGTCGTGTCATAGTTGTAATTTCCCTTCAGAGGTAGATTGCGTTGATCGAGCCTGTCAAGGCCCCACGTAACGCCCGTCTGGACATTCGCTGGGTAGATTGGAACGTCCTTCTGAAGAATCTTTACGCGCGGATCGCGTGCGAGTTCCGCCGCTGCCCTTTCTGTCAGTCTGATCGCGAAGCCGCTGATCGTTTGGGAAAAGACCGAGTCAAGTTCGCCGCCGTATAAAGCCGCCGACTCAAGGCCGATCGATTCGATAGCTGAGTGATCACCCTTGAGCGCGGAAGCGCTCTCCGCAAGTTGAACGATGTAAAGCTCAGACTTGCCAGGGTCGCGGACGCCATCGTGAGATGAAAGTTCTGTTCGCGGAGCAATAAAAAGTATGACGAGAACGACAACGAGAGAGAGAACTGCGAGGGAGTACAGTCGTGGGAGTTTCATGTAGGGATGGCCTCTGGGAGTTTTGTCCGCAAGACGAAATTGCCTTTACCTTCGTTTGCGAGGAGAAGAAAAACGATTGGCTTCTCCTGTAAACACTTTATGCAAACAGCGAGCCATACGGTCAAACACTTCTAACTGTTGCACTTACTGCAGTTATGCGGTCAGTGTCAATGAGGACTTGTTCGGGCAGCATTGCTGCTGAGGCATATAAGTGTAGAAGATCTACCCGACCCCGCATCGAACGCGGGATTTTTGGGACGCTCAAGTCGCCTTGCCTTTCCAAAGTGGATAGCAAAGGATATTCTTTTCATTTTCAGATTCACAAATGAGAAGCAGCGATCTTCCTATAGGCATTTTCGACTCCGGCGTAGGGGGTTTGACGGTATATCGCGCGCTGCATGATCGTCTGCCGAACGAGCGGTTCATTTACCTTGGTGACACGGCCCGCGTTCCATACGGAACCAAATCGCTCGCTACCGTTGAGCGGTATGCCCTAGAAAATTCGCAGTTTCTCGCATCGCTCGGTATCAAATTGCTGGTCGTGGCGTGCAACACCGCGTCGGCGCTGGCACTCCCTCGAATTCGCGAACAGATTGGCATCGACGTCGTCGGAGTGATCGGTCCGGGCGGCAGAAAAGCCATCGAGGTCGCCAATTGTGACGAGCCGCGTATCGGCGTGATAGCTACCGAAGCGACCATTAGCAGCAATGCCTACGCAGAAGCGATCCGACGAGCATGCCCCGATGCAGAGATTCTACAAAGGCCGTGCCCGCTGTTTGTTCCGCTTGCGGAGGAAGGTTGGACATCGGAACCCGAGACGGAATCGATCGCTGAAAGGTACCTTGCGCCAATGCGTGAATTCCGCCCCGACGCCCTAGTGCTGGGCTGCACCCATTACCCGATCTTGAAGGACGTGATTCAGCAAACGGTCGGCGAAAGTGTTAAGCTCGTTGATTCAGGCGAGGCGACCGCCGACGAAGTCGTTGAGCTTTTGAAAACGAAAGATCTCGCAAACCCGAACGGCGTCAATGGAGTTCGCCGGCTGTGCGATGACCTTGATCATTTTTACGTAACAGATGCCGCAGAACGCTTCGGCAAGGTGGCTGAGCGGTTTCTGGGTATCAGGCCGTCTAAGCTGGAAGCTATCGAAGTCGGTGCCATTGGGGATGCCCGGCAGAAACATGACCTGTAGATAATGCCCCGTTAGTATTTATGACATACGAAAGACACGATAAACGAACTCACGACCAGATACGCAACACAAAGATCACGCCGAACATTTCGCCCTATGCCGAAGGCTCCGCACTCATAGAAGTCGGCGGGACCAAGGTCATTTGCACCGCATCGGTCGAAGATCGGGTCCCGATATTTCTGCGGAATAAAGGCGTGGGCTGGGTTACCGCAGAATATGCGATGCTCCCGCGGGCGACAAATACCAGGACGCAGCGTGAAACACAGCGTGGCCCGTCGGGCAGAACGCAGGAGATCCAACGGCTGATAGGCCGCAGCCTGCGAGCGGTCGTTGATACGAAACTCCTCGGTGAACGCCAGATATACCTCGACTGCGACGTGATACAGGCCGACGGCGGAACACGCTGTGCCTCGATCACAGGAGCCTATGTCGCACTCGCGCTGGCCTGCCGAAAATTGGTCAAGCAGGGGATTTTGAAAACTTCGCCGATATTGAGCGAGGTCGCTGCTGTTAGCGTTGGGATAATGGAAAACACGCCGATCCTCGACCTGGCGTATATCGAAGATTCCGAGGCTGATGTCGACATGAACATCGTTTGCACCGGCACAGGCAAATTTATCGAGCTCCAGGGCACCGCCGAACGCGAACCGTTTACCCGCGAACAAATGGACGAGATGCTTGTGCTTGCCGACATCGGAATAAACAAGCTTTTCGAGATACAGCGGAACGTTCTGGCCGCTTGAACGGATCAAGAATTACACAACATCGGAGACAAGAATCTTGAGCGAAAAACCGTTTGAAGGAAGATCCGCAATAGTGACCGGCGGAACACGCGGCATCGGCAAAGCTATCGTGTTGGAGTTAGCAAAGCATGGTGCAAATGTCGCATTCAATTACTCGAAAAGCGCCGACGAAGCTGAATCGCTAAAGACCGAGGTCGAGTCACTTGGCGTAAAAGCGATCGCGGCACAGTGTGACGTAGCAAGCACCGAAGCTTCGGCTGAATTTGTTAAGCAGGTCCACTCCGAGTTCGGATCGATCGATTTTCTGATCAATAACGCCGGCATAACGCGCGATCAATTGATCATGCGAATGAAGGAAGACGATTGGGATGCGGTTATCGACACCAATCTAAAAGGAGCGTGGAATTTCTCAAAAGCTGTTCTTAGGCCGATGATGAAGAACGAAAACGGCGGTTCGATCCTTAATATTTCGTCCATTTCCGGCGTCGTCGGAATGCTCGGGCAATCAAACTATTCCGCCTCAAAGGCCGGCATGATCGGCCTCACGAAATCGCTTGCAAAAGAGGTCGCGAGCCGCAAGATCACGGTCAACGCACTCGCCCTGGGGCTTATCGAAACCGAAATGGCGTCCGAAATGAACGCCGAATATCGCGAGAAGATCCTTGCCCAGATCCCGCTGGGCCGCCTCGGCAACGTGCAGGAAGTCGCTGAGATCGCCTGCTTTGTGCTCTCCGATTCGGCACGATATTTGACCGGACAGGTCGTCCAGCCAGACGGCGGCTTGGCGATGTAACGATCGAGGTCTAGAAGTGTCGCTCCAAACCATAGAGGAACCTGAACAAGCCAAAGGGTTCGATGAAAACGAACCCGAACGCCGCGAACCGGAGAGCTTCGGCGTACCGGCCTATACCTGCGTTCTCATCGCGTGCTTCGTCGCCGTTACCTTCGTGCAGCTTTACGTCGGGTTGGAGCCCTCCGTCCTTGCGGCCGGCTTTGATAAGCCTGTTTTCGCCGCTGGCGAGTATTGGAGGATCTTGACCGGCATGGCCCTCCACGGTGGTCTAATGCACATCTTTTTCAATTCCTACGCATTTTTCAGCTTTGGGCGACTGTTCGAATTTCTTTCCAACCGCGCCCACTTGGCGATCGTGTTTCTTCTCGCTGCGGTCAGCGGCGGGATCCTTAGTCTGATCTTCAAGCCTGACGGTATCTCGGTGGGTGCATCTGGCGGAATTTTGGGAATCGTAAGCTATCTGGCGGTTTATGCATTCCGCAGGCGGCAGTTCGTCTCGGCGGAATTCAGAAAGAGCTTGCTGATGAACATCGGGTTTATTCTCGTCTTCGGCCTCGTGCTGTATCATATCGTCGACAACTACGGCCACATCGGCGGGCTTATAGTTGGAGCTGTATACGGCCTCATTCAGATACCTTCGGATCCCCTCGTCGACCCGCGTGCCGCAAGCGGTTTGACCGATGCGGCCGGCATTGCAGCACTCGGCACTTTCATCGCGGTTTCGGCATTCAGCATTTATCTGATACTTGCCTGAGTGCGATAGGATATCCCAATCAATGCCGCGAGTCAGAGTTCATCAACACGTAAATCCGCTTTCGCCCTTTTATCGGCGAGAGCCTGTTCCGCTTGAGATCTCGGAACTGTTCGCCGACCCCGATCTCCCTATCCATCTCGATATCGGCTGTGCCCGAGGGCGGTTCTTGTTGAAAATGGCGGAGATCGAGCCGTCGCATAACTTTCTCGGAGTCGAGATCCGTCAACCCCTTGTCGACGAGGCAAATCGGCTGGCAGACGAAGCGGGCCTCGGGAATCTGCATTATTCATTCTGCAACGCGATGCTTTGGTTGGGTACGCTGCTTGAAAAGTTCCCGATCGGTAAGATCGATGCCGTAACCATCCAATTCCCCGATCCTTGGTTCAAACGGAAACACTCCAAACGCCGAATGGTGAACAAAGAGATGGTCGACACGATCGCCCACCGCCTCGCTCCCGGCGGCCGCGTTTTTATTCAAACCGACATCGAACCTCTAGCCGAGGAGATGTTCGACCTCTTCCGAGCTAACAAGCAATTCGAAGAGTCGCCGACCGACAAGAACCCATTCCCCGTCAAAACAGAACGCGAAAACGCCGTCGAAGAGAAAAACTTGCAAGTATTCCGAACATCATTTGTTGGGAAAGAGGCTTAACCTTTTCTATTTCGCCTTGACTAAGTACGGGAAGAGAATCGTTCCACGCATTTTCTTAGCTTCTCCATTCAAAGCCAGAGGTCTAAACTTCCAAGAAAGAGTCTGTTTCTCGGCGATATCTCTCACATTCTTTCCTTTGATATCAACTTCATCATTAGGCTCTGCCTTTGCATCGATCACACGTCCTTTCTCATCTATTTCAACGGAAACTTTTAATGTCTTTAGCGTCTTAAGATAGCTTGTAATAGTTCTCGGATCGGTCATCATTTTAGACTCCCAATCTTCTACGCTTCGACGGCTAAGGTCATATGATGCCTCCGGTGGTTTTTCGTCCTTTCCAATAATTTCGGAGATCCTTTTTACTGAGGCTGCGGCTTGCTCACTGTTCCCGACAATAACCTGAATCTCGGCGATCTCACGTAATGCGGGAATCAAGATAATGGCGTTGGGGCCCATTTTTGATTCCACTAGTTGAAGGAACTCATGATAAAGCGGAAGAGAACGCTCAAATTCAGCATATATCTGAAAAAAATTAGCGACGGTCAGTGTACCAGCAATTGCAGCATCATCGCCGGCCGGAACGAGTCTTTTCAGATTATCGAGGGCGTCAATGTAGATTACTTTGGCCTTGGCATATTCCGTACCGTTTCTGGGCACTGATTTGCCTTGATTCGAGATAAATCCGGCCAGCTCAAATTGCAACGAAATCGTTGACATTTGATCACCGCGAACTTCTTCTTTTTGGATCTTTATTGCACTGCGATAAAGCGTTTCGATCTCCGACGGAAATGTAAGAAAAATCTCGCTGCGACGTTTCCTTTCGATCTGTCCGATACTTGTTTTATCTAATGCCCGGGTATAGTACGCAGTCATCGCTCTGGCAAGGTTGGCATTTGCAATTGAAAGATTCTTAGGGTCTGCATCCTTGGTCGTTGCCGCAATCTGAATTACCTTCCTTCCCGTTGAGATCGCCTCCTCGAAGTTATTGAGCTGCAACTGCTCCAGCATACGCTTAGAGAGTGCTTGGGAACTTGTCTCAGCAACTTGTTGGCTGAATCCATATATCACAAGCGACTGCAAAACAACCGTAAATAAAATAATACGTTTCATACTCTTCTATGACTCATGTTTGCTTACTTCCAATTCTTCTCTTTCTTGAACCTCTTCACCAGCATATCGCGGCGGAGTTTTGGCAGGTGGTCGATGAAGAGTTTGCCGTCGCAGTGGTCGGTTTCGTGGAGGAACGCACGGGCAGCGTAGCCTTCGGCATCGCGTTCGAACCATTCACCATTTTCGTCTTGAGCCTTCAGCCTTGCTTTCATTGGCCGAACGACTACGGCCGGGACCTTGCCGACCGATAGGCAGCCTTCCTGGCTCGATTGTTCGCCCTCGGTATGAACGATCTCCGGGTTCGCGGCGATCAGCTTGATGCCGTCGCAGTCCATTACAAAGAGTCGCAGGTTGAGCCCGATCTGGGGTGCGGCCAACCCAACGCCTTCGGCGTCATACATCGTGTCGAACATATCGGCGCACAGGTCCGCCAATTCCTGGTCGAACTTCTCGACCGGTTTTCCTACTTGCCCGAGCACTTCTTCGGGATATTCTGTGATCTTTCTGATCGCCATTGATAAGGAGTTAAAAGCAGAAAGCTAGCGAGGAATAAATCCGCTCCGCGCACCGCGGCGGAAACCGCGATGGGCGTTGAAGCCTTTCTCGTCGCGTGCAAGGCACTGCCAGCAGACTACCCGCTTCTCATTTGTCGGCGAAAAGAAGGTGTTGTAGTGCTCCATCTCGCGGTCACACTGCGTGCATCTTACCAGCGGTTTTTCAGTAATCTTCGGGTCAATATTTTCGATCATTTTCTAATTGAACTCAAAAGTATTCTCAAAACTCAAGTCTATGGCGAAACGCACAAAAACGCCAACCGTCATTGCCCGGACATCGGCGTGACGGTTAACGACTTCCCCGGGGAGCGTAACCCCGACGCGTACGCCACCAGATTTGGAGCACTGTTCGAAAGTAAGTCAAATATATTCGCTTGACAATTATGCGAATACCAGTTCATAGTACGGATTGGACGATGCTACGTCATTTTGCAGCCATATTTTTTATTTTAACGATCGCCGGTAATATTTGGGCCGGCGTATGCCACTGTGCTGACATGTCGTCAAAATCGGCATCGAGCTGCTGCAAACGGCCAAAGATCCAGGGCGATTCCTTCAGTGCAAAAGCCTGCTGCGATGAACTTTGCGGCGGCGCTGCCAACTTGTCGGTTCACCGTGCGCACGCAGATTCATCGAACAAGGTCGCGGCACCAAATTTCGTTGCGGCCTTGCCGTTCACCCCGTTCAATCCGGTCTTGAGCATAAACGAATTCCTTTCGCCCGCTTCGGCTGAGGCCGACATTGGGCCTGCCCAACTTCCGAGGCCGCCTGACCTCTATCTAAAACACCAAGCATTCTTGATCTAATTCGCACTATCTGTCGTTGAACCCGGGCTTGTACCCGGTCGTTTCAGCGATTTTTTGCGCCCCTTTTTGCCATGGTCCGTGACAAAAAGGTTCTGTTTCCATACATCCATTTTAATTTTCTACATAGGAGAACACAATGAAAACTCTGATCACACTGACCTTACTTTTGATCGCGACAATGTTCGCTGCGGCATGCGGAACGGCATCAACCGACGATGCGGCTGCGGCCCAAACGGTTAAAAGCGGCTCGGCCGGCAATAACCTCACCGCGACGATCGCAAGCAAAGACGGCGTGCTGCGGAAAGGCAAGCAGGACTTCACTCTCACTTTCACCGACGCCTCCGGCAAGCCCGTCGATGTCGGTTCGGCTTCATTAAACTTCCACATGCCTGCGATGGGAACGATGGCGGTTATGAATAATCCGTCGACGTTAACTACCACATCAACTCCCGGAGTGTATGCCGGAAAGACCGATCTTGAGATGAGCGGCGAATGGCAAGCTCAAATTAAATACGATGGGCCAGCCGGAACCGGCTCCGCCAATTTACCGATAGTCGCACAATAGTTTAGACGCCCGGAAAGGTAGCAATGATAAATTGGCTGATCGAATGGTCGCTAAAGAATCGCGTAGTCGTGATAGCAGTGTATCTAATACTCGCCGCGGCGGGATTCTACGCGCTTTTCCACACGCCCATTGATGCCATTCCGGACGTTTCCGATAATCAGGTCGTTGTCTTTACCGATTGGCCCGGCCGCTCACCGCAAGAGGTCGAAGATCAAATCACCTATCCCCTGGTCTCAAACCTTCAGGGGCTGCCGGGCGTCAGAACAGTGCGGGCAAGCTCAGCTTTCAGCTTCTCGATGGTCAATGTCATCTTCGAGGACAATATCGAGCTCTACTGGGCACGGACGAGAATTCTCGAACGGCTAAACCTTGTCTCCGCCCAGCTTCCTTCGGGGGTTACGCCGACCCTCGGCCCGGATGCGAGCGGACTGGGCCAAGTCTTTTGGTACACGCTTGAGTCCGATAGCCATGATCTGCAGGAGCTTCGAACCATTCAAGACTGGTTCGTTCGTTACCAGCTAAATTCGACCGACGGCATTTCAGAGGTCGCAACTGTTGGCGGATATGTTCGGCAGTATCAGGTCGATATAGACCCTAATAAACTTCGCTCGTATCAGATCCCGCTTTCCACGGTAATTAAGGCGGTCGAAAGCTCGAACAGCAACGTCGGCGGTAACGTGGTTGAGCAGGCCGGCGAGTGGGCGGTGGTTCGCGGTGTTGGATTGATCAATTCCGTCGCAGACGTGGAGTCGATCGTGATCGGTTCACAAAATGGCACTCCGATCTATGTTAGCGATCTTGGTGAGGTCAAGGTTGGCGACGCTTTCCGTACCGGTTCGCTGGATAAGAATGGGAAAGAAGCTGTCGGGGGCGTCGTGATAATGCGGTACGGCGTTAGCGCCCTCGTCGCGATCGAGAACATTAAAAAGAAGATCGAGGAGATCAAACCGGGCCTTCCGGAAGGTGTCACGATCGAGCCGTTTTATGACCGGACAGAGCTGATCAATCGCACGGCTGACACTCTGAAAACCGCTCTGATAGAAGAGCTAATACTCGTCACGCTGGTCAATCTGATATTCCTTGCGCATTTTCGCTCGAGTTTTATTGTATCGATACCTCTTCCGCTGGCGGCACTTTTCTCGTTCCTTTTCATGTATCTGTTTGGCATCACGTCAAATATTATGTCGCTCGCCGGCATCGCAATTGCCATTTCCGACCTCGTCGACGGCGGGATCGTCGTCACCGAAAATGCGTACCGCGCGATAGAAAAAGAAGGGGTTGATCTCAGAGACCGGAAGCGGATCTGGGAGATCGTGAGCGAGGCAACAAAAATGGTTGGCCGCCCCATTTTTGCCTCAATGGCCATTATTATTGTTGCCTTCGCCCCTGTCTTCGCGTTGACCGGCCAGGAAGGCAAGCTCTTTCATCCGCTGGCTTACACAAAGACTTTTGCGATGTTGGCGGCGGCCGTTATGGCCGTGACCCTTGTTCCGGTGCTCTGCGGGTATTTTCTACGCGGTAAGCTCCGGCCGGAGGAATGGAATCCACTAATGCGACTGCTCCGGGCAATATACAAGCCCGTTCTTTTGGCAGCGCTGCAACATCGGCTGACAACCATCGGGATCGCACTCGTCTTTTTCATCGGGGCGATGGCCGTCTCAACGCAGATCGGAAGCGAGTTTATGCCGCCGCTCAATGAGGGCGATCTGATGTATATGCCC
>JBBQTV010000110.1:0-12100 GCA_038212935.1 Pyrinomonadales bacterium
CAGGGCGAGCGTCGCGTAGGCGATCTCGGCCTCGCGAGCGAGTTTGGCTTCCTGCAGATTGGTCATGCCGATGATGTCCATGCCCCACTGGCGATAGACCATCGATTCGGCTTTGGTTGAAAAGGCAGGGCCTTCCATGCAGAGATACGTGCCGCCGCGATGCGTTTTGACGCCAACGGCTTTGCAGGCGGCTTCCAGAATGTCGCCAAGTTCGTTGCAGACCGGATGGGCGAACGTGACGTGGCCGACAATGCCTTCGCCAAAGAAGGTCGATTCCTGAGCACGGGCACGCGTCCGGTCAAAGAACTGATCTGGGATGACCATGTCCGTGGGAGCATACTGCTCTTGCAGCGAACCGACCGCCGAAACCGACAAGATGTATTCCACACCGAGCAGCTTCATCGCGTAGATGTTTGCCTTGTACGGCACTTCCGTCGGCGTGAACTTATGCCCGCGAGCATGCCGAGGCAAAAACGCGACCGTTACACCATCCAGCTCGCCGATGATAAACGCGTCCGAAGGGCTACCAAATGGCGTCTCAACCACCTGCTCCCGCACATTTTCCAACTCCGGCATCTGGTAAAGCCCAGAGCCGCCGATAATTCCGATCTTTACTTTTGCGTTCATTTTGATTTGGTCGCTTTGCTTTCGCACTTCTTCGATTCAACAATGGCTTTCAGTTCGCCGCTGTTCCGCTTGGCTATTAGGCCGTCTAACTCGGCGTTCCGAGTTTTCGAATTTTCGATTAACATGATCTCATATGCCCGGAGCATGCTCTCGATACCGGCAAGTTGGGCTGCATTCTCATCATCTTTCTGCGTAGGGTTCTCGAGTTTAAATACTGCTTGTCCAAATGTGAACTGCATTGTCAGCTCGGACTTGAACTTGTTCTTCTTATTGGGGATCAGATCCATGGTTTCAGAACAGAGCACGACCGTAACCTGATCCGTTTCGACCAGCCATTTAAAGCCCCACTCGCGGGCGGTCGGAGCATTCGAATCAAATGGACGCCGCTCCAGAAGCTTTGTGTTGCTGATAAACGATTCCCGGTCCTTCTCCGCCTGCGTCTGCGCAATCCCAGCCTGAGCGGCAACGATTAAGACTAGAGTGGCCAAGAGCACATTCGTGTATTTCATATATGTCTATTCTCCTATCGGTATTACTGAAAGTTTGCCGTCTAAGGAACTGATCTCGCAAAGCGGGTGTTCAAAATCGTGATAAAAAAGACACATCCAGCCCTCCTCCACCGCTTTCGGTAATATTTCCTTCTTGAACGCCAGCGTTTCGGTCGGATAAAGATCGTAACCCATTATCCATGGGAGCGCGACGTGGTGGCGAGTCGGGATGAGGTCGGCGAAACCATACATCGTTTTGCCTCCGCGGTCGAGCCGCCAGGTCTGCATCGTTTCCGAATGGCCGCGAATGGTTTGGAGCTTTAGTCCGGGCACTGGCTCGTAATCATCCGGCATTGCCTCGAGCTGGCCGGTCTCGATCATCGGCCGCCAGTTTTCGGGCAAATAGCTCGCTCGGTCGCGCTCATGAGGATTCTCAGCGTGATCGAGTTCCTTAGCCGAAACCAAATAACGGGCGTTTTTGAATTGTGGAATTATGGAGTTCGGGACGAACTGGCCGCCCGCTAACACAGGCGGTTCTGACATCCGAATGTCCGACTGGTCACCGGCCACTGACGGCTGGTCACTGTTGATCGTGTTTCCGCCGGCGTGGTCGAAATGGAGATGCGTGTTGATAACGATCGTAATGTCCTCGGGCCGGCAACCGGTTCTTTCAAAAAGCGTTTCGGCAAACGGCTTTTGGCGGAAGATGCCGTAGATCTTCGTTTCTTTCTCGGTCCATTTCTCGCCGATGCCGGTCTCGATCAAGATCTTTTCTTTGCCAGTGTCGATAAAGACGCAGTTCATCTGCTGCTTTATGCGGTTTAGCTCGTCCGGCGGGCAGACCCGCTCCCACAATACGCGCGGAATTACGCCGAACATTGCTCCGCCGTCAAGCCGGAATTCCGTATCTGGAACTATCTTAATTCGATAATCGCCGAACTGCATAAAGAAAAAGGCCGGTGACGAAAGATCGGCACCGGCCACGAGTAATTGTTTGGACTACTGAGCCGGTGGCGGCGGAGGAGCACCGTGATCGTGCCCGTCGTCAGGCGAATGACCCCCCGGGGTCGTGACCATTTGCTGCTGTTCCTGCTGCTTTTTCATCATTTCCTGGATCTGCTCGTCCGTCACTTCCGGTACCGAGAAATCGTCAGGGATCTGGACATTGTTACGGGCGACGATATCGTCGAGCAGCTTTTTCTCGCGTTCTGTCTCGAGTTTTTGGCGAACGAACTCCTTGACCGGCATTTCACGGCCCATCGGGTTTTCCGGGTCTTTGAAACCCGTGGAGATCAGGATGTGCCGAACGTCATACGTTTGCTGTGCTGTTTCACCTTCGCCTTCGGTCGCCTTTTTCTCGAGTTTGATTATGTGATAACCAAAGTCGCTTTCCACTAAACCGGGCGAGATCTGGCCGGGTTCAAGGGCAAGAGCAGCTTCTTCGAACGGCTTGACCATCTGACCTACCCTGACGTTTTCATACAGCCCGCCGCGTTTCGCTTCGCCTTCGCCCGTTCCATTGCCCGGATCTTCGCTGAACTCATTGGCAAGGGCGGCGAAATCTTCGCCCGTTTTCGCTCGGGCAAGTATCTCGTCTGCCTTGTTCTTTTTGCTCGACAAATCGTATTCCGGGTTTGCAGCGATATATGCGGCTACCTCTTCGTCAGTTACCTTTGTCTTTTCTGCAAGTTTTTCAGAGAAGATACGGGCAAGAAATTGAGCCTGCTGCAGCTTGACCTGAAGGTCGATCTTGTCTTTTACCTGTTGCGAGATCTCACCGCTCGCAACCTTATCCTGATATTCCTGTTCGTAGATATTGATCTTGGCGAAGAATTCGCGAGCCTGCGTTCGTTCTTCTTCTGAGATCTCACGATCTTTCATCTGCGGATTACTAGCTTTTAGTAGTGCGAGCTTGGTATCCAGAAAACGCTGAAAGGCAAGTTCGTTGTCGCGTTTGCCGAGACCCACCTTGTCTTTCAGGCTGGCAAAAAAGCCTTGCTCAGGCTGTTCGCCTTGGCCCCAGAAAGCCTGCACGCGGTCTTCACCTATAAAGCCAAATGGCGGCATCGGCCCTTTATCCGCATTGATCTCGCGGTCATAATTGACGGCGATCACTTCGGTGCGAATATTCTCAAGTTCCTGGCGGTTTTGCGGTTCGTTGGCAACGCCTTCGCGTTGGGCCTCACTTGCAAATGCGAAAAGCTGCTTGAGGTTCTCAAGCTGCTGCTTCCGCATTTCCGGGTCTTCGCCCAGGCGTTTGAGAGCCATCGGGTTCTGTTTGGCAACGTCTGCTACCAAAAGTTCGACCTCTTCTTTCGTAATGCTGTTGAATGAACCGGAAGCTTGGCTGCCGACGTTGCTCTTCCAGAAAACCAGCCCGGCGCCTATTCCGAGAACGACCAACAATAAGATCAGGCCTTTTGTTAAGTTACTCAATGCTTAAATCCTCACTTTTTTCAGAAATCTTCTTCGATACGGACCGCAATTTTGGCAAACTCAAATGATACCAAAATCGACTGTAAACGACTAGGATGCGTCTAGCTATTTCACAGTTTGCACCAATTCAAGGAGTACGCCGTTTGCTGACTTAGGGTGGACAAATGCGACGAGGCAGCCTTCGGCTCCGAGCCGAGGTTCTTCGTCGATGAGCTTTACACCGTTTTCCTTTAATTTCGCGAGCGATTCGGCGATGTCATCTACCTCCACCGCAACGTGATGGATCCCGCCGCCTCGTTTCTCGAGAAATTTGCTGATCGGGGAATCGTCGGAGGTCGGTTCGAGCAGTTCGACGCGGCTTTCGCCGATCGGTAGCATTGCGACGCGGACTTTTTGATCTTCGACAACCTCAGTATGAACATTCTCAAGCCCGAGAGCGTCTTGCCAGAATTTCAGAGCCTCATCGATACCCTTGGTCGCAATGCCTAAATGATTGATCTTCATTGATTATTTAAGATTCTCTCTACCGCCGTATACGGGTCTACGGACTTTCGAGCGATTTCCGAGGCCATATCATCCAAAGCTTCTTCGGTGCCCGGCCGGTTCATCACTTGTTCAAGAAGCCGTTCCTGTAGAAGTTCGACCAGACGCCAACGAGCTATGGCTTCGCGGCGGACGAGGCTGGAATCCTTGTTTTCCAACTCAAAACTCCTGTAGCTTTCGATGGCAGCCGCAAGGTCTTCGATGCCTTTCGATTCCGTAGCGACGGTGGGTACGATCGGTGGATTCCACATATCCGGACGATGGGCGAGTGACAAGAGAGATTCGAGCTCTTTTTGTGTACGAAGCACGCCTTCGCGGTCCGCCTTATTAATGACAAAGACGTCACCGATCTCCATGATGCCGGCCTTGATGGCCTGAATGTCGTCACCCATCCCCGGAACGAGAACCACAACAGAGACATCGGCGGTCTTTACGATTTCCACCTCGTCCTGGCCGACACCGACGGTTTCAACGATTACCTTATCGAAACCGGCCGCGTCCAAGATCGCAACGGCATCGACCGTCGCTCTCGAAAGGCCCCCTAGGTTGCCGCGGGTCGCCATCGAGCGGATGAAAATATTCTTATCCAAGCCGAGCGTAGACATCCGGATACGGTCGCCGAGAATAGCCCCGCCCGAAAATGGGCTTGACGGGTCGATGCAGACGATACCGATCCTTTCACCGGCGTTTTTATAGAAGAGAGCTAGTTTATCAACAAGCGAGGATTTGCCTGCCCCGGGCGAGCCCGTAATCCCGACTACAAGCGCGCGGCCGGTCTTTGGGAACACGGCTTTCATTAGGTCAGAGGCGCCGTCGGAGCCGCTCTCGACACGTGTAATTGCACGTGCAATAGAGCGCGTATCGCCAGCGAGTAGTTTCTCGATCAGTTCGGTATCGGACATGGTTAAAACGAAGCCCAATTCTCGCATTTTTGATGCCAAAAGCAAAAACGACGGGCTGTGGGGACCCGTCGCGAAATAATGATCATCGTTTTGTTCACATCTGGCCTTCGTCCGCCGATGGGCCGTAGATCGACGGTACGGCTATATCGTTCAGCCGAAGGTAAACCGAAAGCTGACCGCGGTGATGTACTATGTGGTTCATAACGAATGACCGCATCACGGCAACCTTTGGGAGAGTGAAATATACCGTTTCGCCATTTCGCATGGTCCAGTGTTCCATAAATACCTCGTCCGGCGTATTTCGAAGGATGTCGATCGCCTCGGCTACGTTCTTGTCCAGAAATTCGACGAGTTCTTCCGTCGATCGCGGTTCTGAGGGTTTGTAGTCCCACTTAGAAAAATCTAACTCGTCTTGCTGGAGGGTGACCGCCGTCCAGCTAAACATTTCGGCGACATGCGACGCAAGTTGGGCGAAGGCCATCGACTTCTCATGCGGTTTCCATGCAAACTTATCGGTCGGAACGCGTTCGAGGCAATTGCGTGTGGTGGCGGCCTCAACTTCCATCTCGGCGATCAAGGCGGAGGCGATATTGTTTGAAACTGCTGCACTACTTGTACTCATAGGTTAACTCCTTTCAGAAATTTAGAGGAGCATAATAGCATATGCGTATCACAGATGCAACATAAAACAAATATTGTTGCACGATCTATGCGGATGGGTTCTGAAACTCATTTTGTGCCTGACGGCAGTCGGGGCAATAAAGAACTGCTTTATGGGTGGGCGATGTAAATTGGCCGTTGTCACCTATTTCGATGCAGCATCCGCCGAATACTTCGGTGTTGGCATTGGGAAAGCGCGTCATCTCATGCGGATAACCGATAGGCGGATCGGGTAAGCCATAAGTTATCTCGACCCGATCCGAGATCAAGGCACAACTATGAACCTTACAAACTTTCTTTTTCATTCTTTAGGCGGCAGCCGCTGCATCCGCAAGTTCTTTTCGCTCTTTTCTTGGCGTCAGCCAGTAGATATCGATCAAATTCGCGATCGGTCCTACTAAGAAAAGAGCGTAGTAAGGGGCGTGGATATTCTCGGTCAGTCGAAGAAGGGCTTCGACGAAAGCGATCATCAATACCACGACGATCTGATGGTATTTCGACGAGCGAACCGTCGTTTTCGGATCAGTGATCATAAAAAATATGAACAGCTGGTACATTGGCCCTGTGATCGGAGCGACCTCCGCCAGAAAAGCGTGGCCTGTCCAGACACTGCGAACAAAAGCGAAGAATAAGAACGCAGCGACGTAGGTCAGCGTGATATGCAGCCGTTTAAGGCGATAGACGATAATGGCTCCAAGCAGCCAGATGACGGCCATCGCGTAAATGTTATTGCCCCACTGAATCGACAAACTGGCGACCGCAAACGGAGCGACGAATAGCATAAAGCTAACGCCGAAATTGGTCGGGTTCCACAAGTGACGGCCTTTGACCCTAAGAGCGTATTTCGACGCTATTGCAATTGCTGCGCACAATGCGAAGGGCCAAAATTCGGGTGAGCGGATCAGAATGCCCGCGCTGATGCCTGAGATGTAAGCACTGGCAAGGTGCGGGAACTTGCCGACGACGACATACGAAAGGACGATCTCGGTGAGAATACAGACGGCGATGGCCGTAAGCGTCTGTGGGTAGCTTTCCAGAATTCCAAACGAAACCTGACCGACGAGCAGGATAAGAGTGATAAGGATCGGCGCGATGAACCGGGTGTCGATGCCCCACATCTTCATCGGGACGGTGTCGCCGCCCATCGTCACAGGGTTTATCGTAGAGACGTTAGTACTCATTCTTCCTTCAACCTATGCAGTTTTCCAATCTCAGGAGAGCTGATAACCGATATTTTTCCTGATGGCCATCGAATCTCGGCTTTTTCGACCGCCGATGTCTTTCCAAGTCCGAAATGAAGACGTCGTTGATTCTGCGAAGAAAATCCGATCCCACCGGTTACATCCTGACGTTGCCGCTGACCGTTCCAAAACAGAGTGATGGTTGCACCAATAGCCGATCGATTGCTGGATGTTCCTTCGAGCTCGAACGCGATCCACGAGTTGCCGGGCCGCGGCATATTCTTATAAAGCAGTGCCGGCCCGTTCTGACTGGCGACAACGATATCCAAAACGCCGCGATTCAAAAGATCCGCAACGGCGACACCCCGTCCGTCCCAGGTCTCGGCGACACCGACGGCTAGGGCTATTTCGTTGAACCTTCCGGCGCCATCATTGAGCCAGACACGCTTCTGCTGAAATCCTGCGAGGCTACGGCTGCCGATCTCCGGCCAATTCGCTGCATTGCCAATAATGGTGTTGTGCCCGACGGTTACTTTGGAGTAATCATACCAATAATTGGCCGTCTTATCAGCCGAAATGTAGCCGTTAGTTAGAAACAGGTCTTGAAAACCGTCGTTGTTCAGGTCAGCGAATTGGGCCGCCCAGCTCCATCCGCCGCGTTCGACACCAAAGTTATTTGCCTGATTATCGTACTTCAGTTCAGCTCCGGAAGTTTCTTTTCGCGGTACCCACAGGTTGTTCCCCTGCAGCAGGATTCCTTCCTCAGAAATATTTGAAACGTAGATCGACAATCGGCCGTCATTGAGCACGTCGCCGAATGACGCATTCATACCGCTCTTTGGTGCGAAACCTACGCCGCTGGATTCGCCGGCGGCAGTGAATCGCTTGCCGTCTTCGTTGATGAAAAGTTCCGAAACGGCGTAATCGTTGGCAATGAAGATGTCGGGATAGCCGTTGCCGGTAAGGTCAGCGGCACCTGCGGCGAGCGCCCATCGGCTGCTGTCGAGCCCCATCTCTTTAGTCACATCCTGAAATCGTCCGCTGCCCAGATTTTTGAAGAGATACTTTCGGCCGCCGTTCCGAGCATATTCGAAGCTCTCCGGCATCATCAGTGTGTCGCGAAGCTGCCAGAGGTTCAGATCTTCGTGAAAATATCCGCCGAGGAAAACATCAAGCAGGCCGTCACGGTCGAAATCGAGCCAAACGGCGGTATTGATATTTGCCCACTCAGGAAATCCGGTATTGTCGAGCCTTTCGAATCGCTTTCCGTCGAGGTTTCGATAGATATCTGTCCGGCCCCATTTGTACAGAAGAAGGTCCTCGAAACCGTCGTTATCAAGATCACCCCAAACCGCGCCCATCGAGACACCGGTCTCGCGGCTGTTCACATCCGCGATTCCAAGCGAGGCGGCTACGTCAGTAAAAGTGCCGTCGCCATTGTTGCGATAAAGCGAATTGAGACTGCCTTCTCCGCTGTTCGTAAAGTAGATGTCGTTCCAACCGTCGCGGTCGAAATCAACGATCGAGACGCCGGCCCCCATTGAGGCGATAACCGGGAGGATGTGACCGAGTTTTGGGTCGAGCTTTGGCGAGGTGTGAGTGAAATCGATTCCTGATGCTTTAGCCGACTCTACAAAATAGAAACCGTATCGGTCCAACGCGGTTTGCGTGTCGATCGTAGCCGAGGCCGGCTCGTTGTAGCTTTTGATGATAAATGGAACCGCCAGCAAAGCAGCAAAAAAGACTATCGCAATCACTCGTCCGTATCTTTTCATCTGGTCGATCGGTCAATCGCTCGTTCGGAGGCTTTTACGAAAACGCTGCGGCGTGACGTACCTGGTATGGAACCGTTCCCAGTCGGAGCGATGCTTTTGAAAAACAGGATCGTCCTCAAGCCGTGTCGGCGTTCGAGTGTAGTCGTTGGTTACCCGGGTAGGAAGCGGCAGGACCGTCTTTGAGAATACCGAGTTCAAGTCACCGTCTTTGATCCATCCGTTCCCAATGATAACGAAATCGCGTTTCATCCCGGATGCGGGCGGCGGCAACGCAGGGAACTTTAAGACCAACTCGTCGCCTGCATTCATTAAAATATAACGATCATCGACGCCAGCCAATAGCTCGCGGACATCGCCGAATCGCGTATAGTAACCTTCCAGATCACGCCATCTCTGTCCGGTCGAAAGTATCTGATCGTAGACCGGCTTTTCCGGCGAGGATGCGTTAGCTTTTTCGATCACGGAAAAGCCGCGATACCGAAGCTCTGCCGAAGCTAACTCGAGAGTGTGCGTTTTATTTAGTGCGTCCGGAACATCGTATGACCATGCAAGTCTGTCCCAGTAAACTTCCATATTCGTCCGCAAGCGAAAGCTCCTTGCACCTGCGGGCAGATCGATAAGCACTGTCTTCATCTTCCCGGCAGGGAAGCCGAGGTCGCTCGCAGTGGGCTTCCAGATGCCATTCGAATCTTCGGTCTCAAGGCTCAAGCTGCGAGGCGGATCTAGAGAGCTTTGCCCAAGCTGAACGTTGATCGATGCATCGGTCGGATGGACCCAGCCGTCAGCGATAAGTTTTAGCGGGCGATCTGCCGGCGCGTCAGCAGGAAGCTCGAATTGGACAAAATGATCTTCTGCAACGCCCTGAAACCTTCCTCGTTTGATGCCATCGAGATACTGTTCGTCGAGCTCGGCGACGAGTCCCGCAACATCATTGCCGTTGTGATCAACGACAGAAGCGAACGAACTGCGAGGCGACGTCGTAAAAACCTTGAGCGGCGGCAGCGGAATCGCAAAGCGTTCGTCAGTGAAGACCTCGGTATCGTCAGGATGATCTACGGCCACTAGGCGATAGTTATCCAGATAGAATGTTTCCCAATATTCGCCAGTGATGCGGAGTTCGTATGAGCCGTCTTTCGGCTGCATCACCTCGCCGGGTATCTTGAACCATTCTTCGGTCTGCAGAATGCCGTAGGTGTCTTGTGCATTGATCTTCAGGCCTAGTGCGGGGCTCCACGGCGGAGCGTCTTTCACCAATACGAAGCTTTCGCCGTTCCACGTGAAGAGATGCGGACACGAGCCTTTCAAACGCTGATCGGCCGCGATAACCTGGTCTGAGGCGAGATCGAATTCGGCTTGGACAAAGCCATTGCCCCAAATGACCCTGAGCACGTCGGTGACTTTTTGTTCGCCAAGGCCGAAATGAACTCGGGGCGATGTGATGAGCTGCTTTTGTGTTTGCGTCCCCGCCCTGATCTCCATTTCACCGCCGATCCCAAAAGAGTTTACGCGTTGGTCACCCTCGGTCTTACCGGCCCGCGGACCAAAGACCTGCCAGCCATAACCTTTTTGACTCTGATTGATCAATTGTACGGCTCGTCTATCGGGCATGGAGCCGATCAAGTCGAGCTTTCCGTCCGCATTAATGTCCGCAACAGAATAGACAAGGGCGTCGATCTGTGTGCCAAGAGATTCGAAGGCTTCGCCGACCGTGAGCGATAAGATCACCGATCTGGCGGTTCCGCTTACAACGATTTCGTTAGCTCCGTTGTTATCAAGGTCGCCAGTGAACAAGCGGCACTCGCAGACGACATCAGGCGGCCGCGACGAAAGCGTCACAGATTCCCAACCAGATTCATCCCCCTTGTCCGTAAGCCGGTTTATCGTTTCGCCGAGTGTAACGATGTCTAACCGTCCGTCGCCCGACACATCGCCGATAGCAAACGCGTCGATCCGGCCACTGGCGGGAAGTTCTCGTTCTTTGAAGATCCCGCCGCGTTCGTTTGAGAAGACGCGCAACTTGCCCTCGTTTGTCAGAAAGATCGCGTCCGCGTCGCCGTCCTCGTCAATATCGGCATAACCGAAGTCGATGACTGCAACAATGTCCTCAAACGGTGTGAGAGCCGTGAAGGAACCATCAGAATTGTTTTGAATGACTAGCGGCGGGCCTTCTTTGCGAGCGAGCAGCAGATCAAGGTCGCCGTCATGCTCGACGTCCAGGGGCCAAACACCGCTGTACGCGGTCGAAATGACCTCGCTGTTAAGATTTGTCGCCGATGTCACATCTGTGAACTGTCCTCTGTCGACCTGCCGAAAAAGCTTAAAGCCTTTATCCGAAGCGATAACTATGTCGTTTCTAAAATCGAAATCAAAATCGAAGGTAGCGATGTGTTCGGGGCGGCCGGCAACGTGCCCAATATTGGAAATGCCGACAACGACACCACCATCGGTCGAAGTCGTGACTGCAGCCGCGGAATCACCATCAAGAAATATCGCTTTAGCAAACCTTACTGGCGCATCGCCCAACGTCTCAGCCTTAAATGACAGATCGGCATCCGGTGCAGCGGGGCGGAAAGCCGGAGCCGCTAACTTGATCGGCCGGTAGATCAGCGATCCGATCGTGGTTTCGTCCGGTTTAAATTCGGAAATCGCATCGCGAAACCAAGGCTCGCGGAGAAGTACATTCCGAACAAATGAGACCTGCGTCGCCCCGGCTCGAGTATCACCAGCGTCGGCCGCGGCGCTCAGATCGCTCCAAGGCTCGCGGGATTCGTCAGGGAGCTGCTCGTTCGAAAAATTAAGGCCCTCGATAGTGCGGCGGAATGCGTCAGTCTGCCCGAGTTTTGCTTCGAGCCGGGCGACCTCGAGCTTAACGGCTGGATTTATGGGAAGTGCGATCGCAATTTGTCGATACAATTCAAGGGCGGCCGCGTCGTTCGTCTCGCGTTCGCGGAGGTCAGCCAGGAGATATCTGGCAATAAGTTCGGTCGGTGCCAGTTCGATCACCCGCCCCAATTCACTCGCGGCCGCGCGGTTATCGCCTTGTTGAAGGGCGAGAAATGCGGCATTCAACCTGATCTTCGCGTCGGAAGGTGCGATCGCTCTCGCACGTTCAAAGGAAACGCGCGCGTTTTCGAGGTCACGCTGGCGAAGCTGCAGAACGCCGAGATTATTCCAAGCGGCAGGTTCGCCCGAAGCGAGGCTGGTTGCTTTCAACAATTCTTCCCGTGCTCGTCGATCGTCGCCGGCATCGAGAGCCGCCAGGCCAACGTAAAACGCTCGGATCGCTTCGGCATGTTCTGCGGAAGACGGGGCGGGCACGTTGCCGCCGCCGCATGCGACAATCATGACTGCGAACACGCTAAAAAGAAGTGTTTTCTTCAACATCGAGAGGTTCGAAAAATCTAGGGAGCGATCTGGCGTTCGCCGGGCACGAATGCAACTGGCTCGTTGCCTTCGCGGACGTAATAAAAGCTATTTGCCGCAAGCGA
>JBBQTV010000111.1:0-11950 GCA_038212935.1 Pyrinomonadales bacterium
GGGATCTCGATGCCGGCTTCGTTCAAGGACGTGTAGACATCGGTCACGAGGTCGCTTCGCATAGCTATCCATCCGTCAGTGTCGTCGGTCCAGACGCGAAGTTCGAAGTCCAGGGAACTTTCACCCAGACCGAGAAAAAGGGCTCTTGGAGCGGGCTCTTTCAGGATAGCGGGGTATCGTTCGGTCAAACCGAGAAGTAGTTCGATTACCTTCCTCGGATCTGTCCCGTAGGCCACGCCGACCGGAATGTCGATGCGGCGTTTGTCATCTGACATTGTCCAGTTGATCACTTCTTCGGAGATCAGCTGGCTATTCGGAACTATTACGTCCGAACCGTCTACTTTTCTGACAACGCTCGCGCGCAAGCCGATCTGCTTGAGGGAGCCGATATGTTCGCCGATCTGTACGGTATCGTTCACCTTTACCGGGCGTTCGAAGAGCAATATCAGGCCCGAGACGAAATTGTTGATTATATTTTGTAATCCGAAACCGACACCAATGCCAACGGCACCCGCGATTATGGCAAATCTACTGAAGTCCACGCCAAGAGCGGCGATCGCCAGCATAAATCCGCCAACGAGCACAACGTAATGCAGAACGGTCGAGACCGCATACGACACACCGGTGCCAAGATCAACGCGTGGATAAAAGTCTTCTTCAAGAATGAACCGGAGAAAACGAGAGATCAAAATTGCGACCCAAACGGTTGCAGCAAAAAGCAGGACATCGCCAAGCGTGATCGAGATCGATCCGTAACCGACCGCGTACGATAGTACACTTCGTATAAATCCGAAGACCGTATCCCGCAGTGAAAAAAGGTTCAGAACGCCGAGTATCCATATGATCACGGCCAACCAGTTCACAAAACGAAGAATCTTGTCCCGAACTATCGAACGATAATTTCGAACTGCCTGAAGGTTGACCAACGGAGTTACGCGAAGAGCAAAGACGACCAGGCTTCGAACTATCTGCACCGCCGTATAGATCACCAATGCGAGATACGCGCTGGACAGAACCCCATTTCCTAAAACGTAAGAGAGCGACACAAAACCGATCGCATTTGCGATGAAAGCCACTGCGAAGAATGCGGCGGCGAACGGAATTACCTTGCGGATCGACCGGAATACGCTGTGATGCCGAGCTTCTACCTTCCGTTCCAGCCGTTCTGCCTTCAAAAACCAGAGTAGAAACATGATGGCGCCAAGCATTTCGGTTAGGAAGATGACGCGTGCGGTCAGTGGCTGGGCTGTCAGTAGTTCGCGAAGCCGATCGACAAAAAACAGAACGACCAGCGCATTCAAAATGATGAACAACGGCTTATCAACGAGGCGCCGAAGAAGTATGACGACCGGAACCAACACGGCAGCCCAAAGCAAGGCGGACAGCACTCGCGGCGATTCGGGATAGAATCTGCCGCTCAGAATGACAGAGACGATAAGTCCCGTAACGATTGGGAGCTCAAATATCTGTGCGGCAGGCTCAAGCTTCGGCTCTTTTTTGACGTAGGGGCGGATCCGTCCGCGGGCCCAGAAAAGCGCCCCAGAAATGAGTAAGAAGACCAAGCCGTGAATTGCGAAACGCTCTTTGTGTCCGGCCGCATACACGCCAAGCGCCGAAAACTGGACTGCGAGCGCTTCCCAACTGCGGCGGGCCAGAGCGGCGAAAGAAGTGACGTCCTCTTTCGGCGCCCAGATCGGCGAATCGTCGCGGGCAAAAAGATCTGTCAATGTTTGCTCGCGAGACTCTTTGATATTCTCCAGTACCACACGAGTCCGGGTCTCGAGCTCGCTGATACGGGTTTGAAGCGCTAGCAATGCGGTCCTGCGCGCTTCGACCTGATTTTGTGTTTTAGAGATCTCGCCAAGAACCGCGCTTATCCGCTCCCTTATCTCGGGCGGGATCTGAGCAACGCCGTTCTCCGCGGTCCCGGCATTAAGTTTTTCTCGTGTTAGCGACCACTGCTCCCTTAGCCGGGCGAGGTCGGCAAGGTGAGTTTCGATGGTCGAGAGACGAGACTGCAAATTCTGGTTCCAGCCGGGAAGACGGGCCGCGTCGGTTTGCCATTCACGCTCCACGGACCGCAGATCGTCCAGCGTAGGGTTTGAGGCAAGAAGCTTTTCAGTTCTCGCCTCGCGCTCATTTATCCGGCCCAGGACGACCGGGAGTTCTTTTTCGATCTCAGCGACGTCCTGCCTTACAACCAGATCGTCTCGTATCTGGCCTAACCGCGACGTAACCACGTTTGCTTCTGTGACAATGGCCGATAACGGGATCGGGGTCGGCTCGGGAGTTGGCGAAGCGGAAGTTGAGTTCGAATTCGCATTGGATTCGGAATTACTGTTTGCCTGGGCCGCGGCTTCGGCCACGAACATCGAGGAAACAATAAACAAATAGGCAGCGAGCGCCAGCAAGGTTCGCCATTTCCCGCTCGCTTGATATCGGTCGATTTCTCTCATTGATACCATTAAGTATAGAGAGAAAACCGGCGATGGCGAAATTAAGTCGATGCGTGACTTAGGTTGCGGCGGCGTTGATTGGCTGTAATAACTGTTCGACCTCGCGCAGATCGGCGGTTATTCGCATTCGGGGCAGGCTCTGAAGGAAGTCGCGGCCGTAGCCTTTTGTACGCAATCTTGGGTCGAGGATCGCGATAACGCCGCGGTCGGTCCGGCTTCGGATCAGGCGTCCGATTCCCTGCTTGAGTGTTATAACGGCCTGCGGAACGCTGTATTCAAAAAACGCCTTACCGCCATTTTCGTCGATGAACCGCGATCGGGCCGCTACGATCGGATCCGTCGGCACCGCGAACGGAAGTTTGTCTATTATTACGCACGAAAGCTGCTCGCCCTGAACGTCAACGCCCTGCCAGAAGCTTGAGGTCGCAAAAAGGACGGCGTTCGGCGTCTCACGAAACTTGTCCAGCAAGCCGCCCTTTGCCATGGAACCCTGAAGCAGGCAAGGATAATTTACACGCATCGAAACGAGTTCGTAGAGCGTGTTCATCGACGCATTGCTGGTACACAGCACGAAGGCGTGACCTTTCGTTACCTGCAAGATCTTGACGATCTCGCCCGCGGCAAGTTGCGTGAACTCCGGCGTTCGCGGGTCGGGCATCGCTTTTGGCAGATAAAGTATCGCCTGCTTTTCGTAATCGAACGATGTCGGAGCCGTAAAGCCGGAAGTGTTTCCGGAATCGAGCCCGAGGCGTTCGCGGACAAAATTGAAGCTGCCGCTGCTGGAAAGCGTCGCGGACGTAAGTATGCAGGTGTCCACCTTTTCAAACAGCTTCTCTCGCAAAAGTTCCGAAACGTCGACCGGCGATGCACGAAGGAAGATGCCTTTGCCGCGGCGTTCAAGCCAATAGACATAGTTGCGTTCCGCTTGCGTCACGACGAACTCAAGGTCGAAACGCGTCTGGCGCGTTCGCCGCAGAAGGCTCTCGATCTCAGGTTTTTCATCGCTGAAACCGGCGAGAGCTTTTTCAAGATTCTCGAGTGCGGCATCGAGTGCATAGTAGGCCTCGCCGAGCGGCGTCGAGTTCGTTGTTCCCTGTGATGTTCGGTACGAAAAAACGTCGGGCAACAACGGGTAGCGTCCGTCATTTCGCGCTTGCGTGAACCGGATCCAGAACTGCTCGGAAATGCCGATGATCTTCGCGGCGATCTTCGTCAGATCGCGGGTGAATATCGCGTCTGCTATGGGCAAAGTGTCGGTGTCACGAACGAGTTCGTCGATCTGAAAATTGGAGATCTGAAAGCCAAAGTAGTCGGCAGCAATATCCTCGATCAAATGGGCCTCGTCGAAAACAACGGCCGCATAATCCGGTATCACTTTGCCGAACTGATTTCCGCGAACGTTAAGGTCGGCAAAGAAAAGATGGTGGTTGACGACGACAATGTCTGCGGCGTCCGCCCGATCACGCATGCGCGTTATGAAACACGGCTCGAAGTCGGGGCATTTCTGCCCGATGCAGATATCGCCGCGGGCATTGATGCGATTCCAGAATGAAAGATTCTCTGGCAGATCGACAAGCTCGCGGCGGTCGCCGGTATCGGTTTCCTTGACCCATCGGCTGATCGAGCGGAAATGATCTAGCTGGTCGAGGCCGTCGAGAACCGGTTGGTCCTCGGCCTTTTTTACCCGATAAAGGCAGGCGTAATTTCCGCGGCCTTTCATGTATTCGGCCGAGAATTTGGTGGGCAGGATCTTTTTCAGGAACGGCAGGTCCTTTTCCATCAACTGTTCCTGCAGGTTCTTAGTGCCGGTCGAAATTATGATGCGTTTCTTCTTACCAACCGCAGCGGCGATGGCAGGAACGAGATATGCGAGAGTCTTGCCTGTGCCGGTTCCGGCTTCTACGATCAGGTGTTTCTTTTGCTCGAAGGCCTCTGCGACCTTCTCGGCCATTTTGATCTGACCCTCACGATATTCGTAATTATCGTGGTGCCGGGCGATCAGGCCGTTTTCGCCGAATACTTTTTCCAAGAGATCTTCTGTCATTTGCCAGTAAATTTATTGACTTTGTTGGGTACGAGTGCAAAAATTAATAAGTCTACCGTCCGCAATTTAGATAGACCTGTTCAACCGGAATCTTCCCGTCTTTGCGTACTAAGTGTAAATGAATCGGAGCATGAGTGTCGAAACCTCGCGGTATTTCGCCTCCTTTAACACGCAGCCGTCCGGAAGGCGGCACGAACAATTTCAATGAATAAAAACATTAACTCACGACATCCTTTCAGCGCCTTTTTGATGCTTTCCTTACTGGGCTTTATTGCAGTCCTTTTTTTGCTGCCGATGTCGTTTGTCTCCGACGCCGCATCAGCCGGAGAGGGTTTGATCGAGCAGACAAAAAGCCATGACGAGGGCTTGCCGAACTACGACATTCGAGAAGATAGAACGGCGGTCGAAAAGCTAGTATCATTTCGACAAGCTGCGGGACGCAATGCGGTCATGATAGCCGATCTGCGTGAAGAGTTTGTACGCGGCGAAAAAAAGCTGCAAGTGCGCGTGCCCGACCTCAAGGTCGAATACAATCCTGAGATCAAGACGCCGGAGGTCATAAGCGCCGAGATAAAAAGCGGATCCTCCTTTCTGTCCGAAAGGTCAACGGCCAAACGCAGCGACATCCTGCGGGGCTTCCTAAAAGATCATGGTGAACTGGTCGGCGTAGATGGTAGTGAGGTCGACCGACTGACCGTTGAGGCAGATTATTCTAATCCCCAAGGCGGGCTTTCCTTCGTTGAGCTTGGCCAGAGCATCGACGGAATTCCGGTCTTTCGTGGAGAGGTCAAGGCCGGCTTTACCAAAAATGGTGAGATCGTTCGCGTTATCAATAATCTAGCACCCGGCGTCGGCGAAGCAGATGTCTCGCGTAATTTTGGCGACCCGGCGGCGGCGGTAGCGTCCGCGGCGCAGAATATCGGGCACCGGCTACGCGATCTTGAACAGTCGCAGGATCCGTCGCTTTCGAGCGACACCAAAGCTGTATTTGGTAATGACGACTGGGCAACGACGGCGGAGAAGATGTATTTTCCGACCGAGCCCGGCGTTGTAGTTCCGGCATGGCGAGTTCTTATATGGCTTCCGATCAATGCGTATTACGTCGTCGTCGATGCCGAGACCGGCACGACGCTTTGGCGAAAGAACATTACCGAAGACCAAACTCAATCGGCGACCTATAGTGTTTGGGCAAATCCGAACGCGTTGCTAAAAGCAGCCGACAGCCCATTTCCATCAACTCCCGGCCCCGCTGACCGTAACGGCCAGCAAGGCTCAGCCCTACCTCGGTCTTTGATCTCACGAATAGGCAACGAAGCTCCTTACACGTTCAATAACAATGGTTGGATAAATGACGGCGGAAACTCGACCGACGGCAATTCGAACGAAGCGGGGCTCGACCGGGAGAATCCCAATGGCGTCGACCCGAATGGAAAGGCTGTCGGTTCGCCAAACCGGGTCTTCAATTTTCCGATCAATCCGGGCGTTCCATCCAATCCGGTGACAAATTCCGGCGATTCGCCGTTGCCGCCGGGCGTTAATCCAACGCCATGTGTCGCAGCAGGCACTTCGCCAGCGATGATAGATTTTCAGAAAGCAGCCGTGACCCAGCTTTTCTTTATCAATAACTGGTTTCACGATGAAATGTACCTGCTGGGATTTACGGAAGCCGCCCGCAATTTTCAGCATGACAATTTCGGCCGCGGTGGCGTCGGCAATGACCGCGTTTCGGCCGAGGCCCAAGATTGTTCAGGCGTGAACAACGCCAATTTTTCGACACCGGCTGATGGCAGCCGCGGCCGGATGCAGATGTACATCTGGACCGCTCCGACTCCGGATTTCGATGGCGACCTTGATGCAGACATCGTGATTCATGAATACGTCCACGGGCTTTCTAATAGGCTGCATGGCAATTCCTCCGGCCTTTCGACAAACATGGCTCGTGGGATGGGCGAAGGCTGGTCAGATTTTTATGCTCACGCGATGCTGAGCGACCCTTCCGATCCGATCAATGGCATCTACACTATTGCGGGTTATTCCAAATACAATCCGGCCGCCGGGTTTAACAACTACTATTACGGCATACGACGATTTCCTAAGGCAGTTATGTCTTCAACGGGCGGCCTCAACAATCGGCCGCACAATCCGCTGACATTTGCAGACATCGATTCGACGCAGGCAAATACGAATGACGGTGCGTTTCCGGCTGCATTCGGCGCGACACCGGATCAAACACATGCAGCAGGCGAGGTTTGGAGCAGCGCTCTTTGGGAAGTCCGTGCGAAGTACATCACCCGTCTTGGCTGGGAGGTCGGTAATCGCCGAATACTTCAACACGTCACCGACGGTATGAAACTGGCACCGCTAGGACCTACGTTTCTTCAGGAACGAGATGCGATAATTGCAGCTGCCCTAGCGGGTGGTTCGGCAGAGGACGTAGAAGATCTGTGGAGCGGTTTTGCGATCCGCGGTCTGGGATTTTCGGCCTCGATACAAACCGCGGGAACGGGCAGCGGTACCGCACGGGTGACCGAGGCCTTTGATCTGCCGAACCTTACGCAAACGCCGTCGATCGTGATCTCAGACGCAAGCGGCAACAACAATGGCTTTCCTGATCCGGGCGAACAGCTTACGATCACGCTTCCGTTGACAAACAATACCGGAAGCTCGGCAACGGGCGTTTCTGCTCAGCTTGTCGGTGGGAACTCGGCCGATTATGGGACGATCTCGCACGGCACGTCCGTTACGCGAAACTTTACGTACACGGTTCCGAATTCAGCAGTGTGCGGGTCGCGCCTGCAGCTGCTGTTCAACGTTTCGAGCAGCCTCGGGCCGGTCGGCTTTGCGTTTACTCCGGCTGTTGGCGAACCGATAGTAACTGCTTCGGAAAGCTTTGATAATATTGCTGCTCCGGGATTCCCTGCGGGTTGGACCGTTGAATCGCTCGCGGGAGGGATCGGCTTCGTAAGTTCGACGGTGAATCCTTCGAGTCCCCCCAATGCGGCTTTTGCTCTTAACCCGGCTACGGTCGGAGGCGGTACGAACCTCACATCACCGGAATACCCCATTTCCACATCCGCAGGACGGGTAACCTTCCGAAATCGTTATGATACCGAAGCCGGTTGGGACGGCGGTGTTCTAGAGATCAGCGTGGGCGGCGGGGCATTCCAGGACATATTGGCTGCGGGCGGTTCGTTTAGCTTGAACGGCTATAACGGTACTCTTGGAGCGAACGGGGTCAACAATCCGCTCAGCGGCCGAGCAGCGTGGACCGGAAGTTCGAATGGCTATGTCAGCACTGTAGTAGACCTGCCGGCCTCCGCTGCGGGGCAGATGATCCGTCTGAGATGGAGATTTGGCGCCGATGACAATACGGCGGTAGTCGGCTGGTACGTTGATTCGGTGGTCGTTCAGGGAAACTCTTCGTGCATCATCGTCGATCCGGGTACGGCTCGGGCTGATTTCGATGGGGACGGAAAATCGGACGTTTCGCTTTTCAGGCCAACTGACGGCAACTGGTATCTCGATCGTTCGACCGCCGGATTTACCTCGATCAACTTCGGGCTTTCAGAAGACATCATCACTCCCGGCGACTTTGACGGCGATGGAAAGGCGGACACAGCAGTGTTCAGGCCGTCAGCGGGACTCTGGTACATTCTCGGTTCGACCGCAGGCTTTTCGGCCGTGCAGTTCGGCGTCGCAGGCGATGTTCCGGCTTCCGGCGACTATGACGGCGACGGACGTGACGATATCGCGATCTTCCGTCCGTCAACAGGGGTCTGGTACATCCTCGGCAGTGCCGGTTCGACGGTCATCACGCAGTTCGGGGCGAACGGAGACAGGGTGGTCCGGGGCGATTATGACGGCGACGGCCGGACCGATCTTGCGATCTATAGAGACGGCCAATGGTGGATGCAGAAGAGCACCGGCGGCGTGAGTGTGGTTAATTTCGGCAATGCCGCTGACCTGCCCGTACCGGCGGATTACGATGGCGACGGCATAGACGACGTTGCCGTTTATCGGCCTTCCGACGGGGTCTGGTATGTTATACGGAGCTCGAATGGCCAAGTCGACTACACTCAATTTGGAATTTCCACGGACATTCCGGCGCCGGGTGATTACGACGGCGACGGCAAGGCCGACCAGGCGATCTTTCGTGGGGGCTTTTGGTACCTCAACCGTTCGACGGCTGGATTTTCAGTAGTTGGATTTGGAGTGGCAGGCGATAAACCGGTCGCCGCCGGCTATCTCCCTTAGCTTTTTTCGTCTTCCATCGGACATCATTTGAACAGCCAGATCCAGCCGAACATCGGTTATGATCTGGCTGTTTTTATCGTTTCGCAAGGGCTCGAACCGGATTGACGAAAACAATGTTTTCTGTTAGTGTTCCTCAATACTCTTTTTCGGGAGAAGTCGTTAATTCATTTCAATATATCAAAGCGAATTCTCCGGTACGCGAAGCTTTTCTATCCTGTAAAGCACAGACCTAAAGCTGGTTCTTTTGGATAATTTATTCATAAATGTCCCTGTCCTTATATTTAAGGTGTTAGGCGTTGGTTTGCCGTTTTAAGGACGGCACCCGACATCCGTTTCTTCAAGCTTTTAGGAGGGCTTTAAATGCAGAACAGTTCACGAACAGAAGGCCGGAGGGGCCTTTTGTTAAGTTTATTCGTTCTGGGCCTGGTCGCGGTTTTAGCAATACTACCGACCCAGTTCCAGTGGGAGGTCAGTAGTCAAGAGTCAAAATCCGGTCTCATAGAAAGGACCGAGAGCCATGTGCCCGGACTCGAGAACTACGATATACGCGAGCAAAAAACCGAGGACGTCGAGAATTTCTTGATCGCCACCCGGAATGCTAGCGGAAAGACGGCGAGTGCGATCGCCGATACTCGCGAAGGGTTCGTACGCGGCGAAGAGGAACTTCGTACTCGTGTTCCCTCGCTGAAGGTTGTTTACAACTCAGATATTCGCATTCCGGAAGTTATAGGCCCGGACGTGGCGATGGGACGCAACTTTCTTACGCCGCGTGCCTCGGGCAGCCGCGTCGAAATGCTCCGCAGCTTCGTTAAACAGAACGAATCCCTGATCGGCATTGGCCGTGAGCAAGCTGATCTGCTTAAAGTTCGGGCGGATTATACAAATCCGGACGGCGTTCTTTCATATGTCCACTTCGACCAGGAGATCAATGGTATCCCGGTTTTCCGCGGCGAAGTAAAGGCCGGTTTCACAAAGAGCAACGAGATCATCCGGGTCATCAACAATCTTGCTCCGGGCCTCGATTACGAATCTCTTTCAACAGATTTCCGCGATCCGCTGGATGCGGTCAAGGCAGCTGCCGGACACATCAATAACGATATGTCGGATCTGGACCTTACCCGCAATGATTCGGTATCTACGGACATCAAAGTTCATTTCGGACAGGGCGACTGGGCAACTACGGCAGAGAAGATGTATTTCCCGACCGAACCCGGCGTTGCAGTTCCGGCATGGCGTATATTGATATGGCAGCCGGTCAACGCTTTCTATGTGATCGTTGACACCAATGGCCGAATGCTGTGGCGGAAGAACGTCACAGAAGACCAGACTACTGCGGCTACGTATCAGGTTTATACAACCCCCACCGCGATGATCAATCTGGCAGACAGCCCTGCCCCATTTTCACCCGGCCCGATCGATCCAGGTATGGGAACGCAGGGTGCCGTGGGAACCCGTGTCAACGTTACGCTCATCGGTAATGAGGCCCCTTACACATTCAACAACAGTGGTTGGATAACCGACGGTGGAAACTCGACCGACGGCAACTACAATGAATCGGGTATCGACCGTGTAGCCCCGAATGGAGTTGACGCACCCCAACCAGGCGACGGTGCCTGCCCGGGTGCGGGTTGCCGCGTCTTTACTTCGACATGGAACCCGCCGCCAGGAAATCCGGCTCCCGGCGACGACCCGCTTACCCCACAGGCTCAGCGTGGTGCGGTCATTCAAATGTTCTACGCAATGAACCGTTACCAGAGCGAAATGTATCGACTCGGTTTCACGGAGCAAGCATTTAACTTCCAGAATGACAACTTCGGCCGCGGCGGTGTAGCTGGTGACCGTGTTTCTGCAGAAGGCCAGGACTCATCGGGAACAAACAATGCCAACTTCTCGACCGTCGCCGACGGCGGACGCGGACGAATGCAGATGTTTATCTGGACGGGACCGACCCCGGATTATGACGGAACGGCGGATGCTGACGTCATCATTCACGAAGTAACTCACGGCCTATCGAATCGTCTCCACGGGAACGCATCGGGCCTTTCAACAAACATGGCTCGCGGAATGGGCGAAGGGTGGTCGGATTACTATGCACACGCAATGTTGTCTGAACCAACTGACCCGGCAAATGGTGTCTACAGTTTAGGCGGCTATGCGACTTATCTGGTTGCTGCCGGGTTCACCGGTAACTACTATTACGGTATCCGCCGCTATCCTAAGGCACCTATCGCTTTCACGGGCGGTGCAAACAATAAGCCGCACAATGCGTATGTCTTCAGCGACGTAAATTCCGGCTGTGCGACACGCTTCACCAACGCGAACTTTGCGTTCGCTCGCGGTCCGATCGGCGTTGCACAGTGCGATCAGGTTCACAATATCGGTGAGATCTGGAGTTCGGCACTTTGGGAAGTCAGAACGAAATTCGTTAGTCGACTCGGTTGGGCCAACGGTAACCGCAAGGCACTTCAGTACGTCACAGACGGAATGAAGCTCGCCCCACTTGCTCCGACCCTATTGACCGAGCGTGATGCGATCCTCGCAGCAACCTTGGCTAGCGGTACCGGTGATGACGTATCTGATACTTGGGCTGGATTTGCGGCTCGCGGTATGGGCTTTGGTGCTTCGATCCAGAGCATCTCGCCGGCAGCGGTGACCGATGACTTCGGCCTGCCGAACGCAGTCATGGTCGATCCCTTCACGGTCAGCGACGCTCCGGGCGACGGTGACGGTTTCCCTGAACCAGGTGAAGAACTGGTCCTAAGCGTGTCCGTTACGAACACCACCGGCCAGACCGTGACTAACGTGACGGCAGCCGTTACGGGCGGCGGCACTGGCAACTACGGTAATATTCCGAACGGAGAGACCGTAGTTCGGCAGATCGCATACACGGTTCCCGGAGATGCAGTCTGCGGAGCGATGCACGAAGTGACGGTCACCGTTGCAAGTGATATCGGAACCAACACACCGCAGACGCGTGAATTCCGTCTCGGTGAACCGATTGGAGGAGCTCCGGCCTCATTCACTAATGCAACTCAGATCGACGTCCCCGCCGGTCAACCTACGACTACGGCCGGACCGTCGAGCCCGTACCCGTCGAATATAGAGGTTTCCGGTCTTTCAGGAAATAAGATCATCAAGCTGACACTTAATCAGTTCCAGCATGAGTGGCATCAGGATGTCGATCTTCTTCTCGTCG
>JBBQTV010000112.1:0-11894 GCA_038212935.1 Pyrinomonadales bacterium
GATCGCAATGGGCGTTCTGCCCCTGGCGACGGCATATTCGATGAGCGAGGCACTCGGCTTCGAGAAAGGTATTTCCCGTACCTACCGCGAAGCTCCGCTCTTTATCGGAATCTTCACAGCACTTTTGGTGATCGGAAGCCTCGTAGCGTTGATACCCGGCATTCCGCAAATAAAGCTGCTTGTCTTTACTCAATGCGTGAACGGACTTCTGCTTCCATTTATTCTTGTGGCGATCGTAAAGCTTTCGAGCAATACCGAGATCATGGGTGAGTTTGGCAATACGCGCTGGTTCAATGTCGTTGCGTGGAGTATCACTGCTATCGTATCAGTGCTGTCGCTGCTTTTGATTGGATATACGATTGCTGATATCGTCTAGGCGTTCAATTCGATATGGCTCCGGTCTCACTTAAACGCAAACTCATCTTCTTCCTAGGATACACGTCCGTAATACTAACGTTACTGACTCTCCTTCCGTTCGTAGAGGCAGCCGTGACAGGGCATTTTGCGGCTGAATTCGGCCTGCCGGTCGACCCAAACGGACAATTGCAGATCCCGGACGACGTCAGCCGAACGGGTCAGATCTCCGCAACGACGATCAGTCTCATAATCAATATTTTTCACGTCGCCAGGATCGCGCTTTGGATGGCACTGGTGATCGGCATCGTTCGGTTTGTCAGCTATCTAATATTTTCGACGGCTCTCCGGAAGGGCGGCCAATCTGAGATCTCGGCATTGCTGCGAACCGTGATGTCGATCGTCGTTTACATCGTCGCCTTCTTCGTGATCTTTCAGTCACAGTATCCCAACGTGCAACTCGCTCCTCTATTTACCGGCTCTACCATTATCGGCATCGTGGTCGGCCTCGCTTTGCAGGACACTCTCGGCAATCTATTTGCGGGAATCGCCCTACAGGCCGATCAGCCGTTTCAGGTCGGGGACGTCGTATCTTTGTCGAACAATGTCACCGGAATTGTCGAAACCGTTTCATGGCGAGGCGTTAAGATCCGCACTTTTCAGAACAAGCTCTTGATAATCAGTAACGCCGTCCTAGGCAAAGAGACGATTGAAGTGGCTGCCCGCAATGAGCACAATGCGCGGCTCGTTTTCTTCAATTCCCTCTACAGCCAGTCACCCGCAAAAACGGCGCAGGTCATTAGGGATGCGGTCCGACAAGTGGAAAATGTCTCGCAGCGAAAGCGTCCGATCGTCCGCATCCGGAACCTGGGCGAAAGCGGGATCGACTGGGAAATAAAATATTGGTGTGAGGACTACGCAAGATATAACGAGACGGATGCTGTAATTCGTTTACGAATCTGGTATGCGTTTAGGAGGGCAGGGTTGGATTTTGCGTACCCGACCCGAACCCTGATCCAGCAATCGGGCGGGCCGGATGAGACGTATGCGGACGCTCTTGCCACAACAGAAGAACAGATATCGAACGTTCCTATCTTTGCACCTCTTTCGGATAAAGAGGTGACTGCCCTGGCTCGGCTTTCAACACATCAAACGTACGGGCCCGGTGAAATGATCGTTGCCGAAGGACAACCCGGGCGTTCGATGTTCGTCATCGTCCGAGGATCGGTTCAAGTAGTAAAAGGCGACGGTCCAGATAGACGGAAGATCGGATCGCTGAAATTCAACGACTTTTTTGGTGAGATGAGTTTGTTAACGGGCGAACCACGTAGTGCTACCGTGCTGGCAGACGAGGAATGCGAGATCCTAGAAATCCGAAAAGCCGCTCTGGGGCCAATACTGGAAGCTAATCCTGAACTCGTCGAAAGTATTGCCGCAATGATTGACGAACGCAACGCCCAAGCCGAGGCCGAGATCGGAGAATACGACTCGAAGCGTGAACGAGAGAAATATAAAAAAACCGTGATCGACTCGCTAAAAAGCTTTTTTGGATTGTCAGGAGATCACGGCAAGAAGAATTGAACCGTTATTGAACATTCTTGTCGTAAATGTCATGAAGGACCTCGCTTATAGGCTTGCGGTCTGAGAACGGGTCCGGAGTTTTGTTTTTTTCCTGCTTTTTAGAAGTATGGTCCGGAGGATCGACGATCGAAGCTCCGTTCATACGTTCGTGGGTCTCTTTGGGCTGCTGTTCGTAGTCCGTATAGACGAACGCAACTGACGAATTCATTTCGTCTCTGGAGTTCGTCGATGCTTCGATCTGCTCTGCGGGTTCCGGTACGCCGGTAGCGAACTTCTGGCGGCTTTCCTCAAGTAACTTGTGGCCGCGAAGTTTTCGGGCCCGCTCTAAGGCTCGGATAGCCGACGAAGTAAGCGGAGCATCCGCAGGGTCGCGTTCGATCTTCCTTAAAACCTTTACGTAGCTTCTAAGTTCAGGCGTAGGATAGACAAAGTTGGATTCATCGGCTCCCTGCCTTTCGATCACGTTAGAAAGGTGACCGACTGCCGCTTTATGATCGCCGGCCTTATTGTATAGCGCGCCGAGGGCAAATCGGATCAGCGGCGGTGCGGCACTCATACGGCGAATGATCTCCTCGCCGCGCTGGATGGTATCGTTTATCTCAAATCCAAACCATTTTCGATCATCGTCTCGGAGGATCTCATTCGCGGACAGATAGAATTCGAAGATCTCGCGGGTCTCGCTGCGTGACCCCTTGGCCAGCATCTTTAACATTAAGAATGCAAACACGCCGAAAAAGAACACCACAAAAATAGGGATCTTTGCGACTACGAGCATCGACGCAACGATGCCGAAGGCCAGAAGATACTGGCCCCGCTCCTTCATTGCTGAAGGAGCCCGCTTTTGTATCGTGTTTTCGCTCAAACCGCTTTCCCCGTCTCCTCATCTACGATCGGCGTGGCATCGATGGGCTTATCCAGTTCCTCTTGGTCCACTACTTCCGCAGGTTCCGCTCCTGCGGAGGCTCCATTGGTCTCGACTTTCGGTTCGTTAACACGGTGTTCCTTGGGCCGCGTTTCTACTTTGGCTTTTTCTTCTTTTCGGAAACCGAAGACGGCCATTACTTCCAGGATCTTATCCGCAACGGTGTATGGCGCGTTGGCAACATAAGTAAGGGTCTCGCTGAGGGTCATCATCTCAAGATGAACGATCTCGCCGATCTTTTTCTCAAGCGGAAGTTCTGCGAACTGTTTTCGATATTCTTCGGGCGAGACCTCGGCCGGTTTCGGCACTTCGTTCTCGGAATCTTTCGCTTTGGTCATAACAACAACTTCCCCTGCTTTTTCTATTCGCGTTTGGCACGCCAGCCTTTCGCCGTTTTCTCTTGCCGCTTCGATGGTATCTATTTCTTGCGATGTCAAGTCGGAAAGCAGATCTAAGCCCGTCGTTATCGTCACCGAACAAGAATGCTCCTTCTCTTCCAGATCGCAAGCGGGCTCAAAACGGATACCCAAACGGCTTGCCGCATCACTTAAATATGTTCCGACAGGAACGACACCGGTCAGACCTTCCGATTCGAATTTTACGTCAACTTCATTCATTATTTCACTACTCGTGATTTCACTACTCATGCCCGCCGACGACCGACCTCATCCTTACCTTCGGCTGCGCACCCGAGGGCGCGGTCGCCGATTCTGATCCTACCCCCTGACACTCACGGCAATGTCCCCACATTCTGAGACTATGATGCGAAAGCGTGAATCCGTTCTGCACGGCAGTTTCTTCCTGAAGAGCTTCTATCTCAGGAGAAAAGAACTCGACGACCTTGCCGCATTCAGTGCAGATGATGTGATCATGATGCTCGTGGTCGTAATGGTGTTCGTAATAGGTCTTGTTGTCGCCGAACCGAACTTCGCGTGCTAAACCGGCTTCTGTCAGCAACTTAAGCGTCCTGTAGACGGTGGTATGGCCGACGTTGGGGTCTTCTTTCTGAACAAGCCAATAAAGGTCTTCGCTTGTTAGATGGTCTTCCGTACGCAGAAATATGTCCAAGATCAGGTCTCTCTGGGCCGTTCGGCGCAGGCCTGCTTTTTGGATATGTTCCAGAAAGATCTCCCGTTCTTTCGTAAATTTTCCCTTATCTTCCTTCTCGTTCATCATCGGCTTGTTATCAATATGATATCACCGCAGGTCGCATTTTGCGACGGAAAGTGCATTTCGTAGCTCATCAACTGCCGCCGGATCGAGTCCATTTGATTCAGCCAAAGCCAGCGACCGTTCCGCCAGAAGAATATAGATCAGCTTTTCATCTTTCGACGCGGATCTATCTAAGGATGCAATATGGCGATGAAAAGCTGCCACATCTCCGCGAGCGAAGGTCCCGGTCAAAGCCTCGGCTGCCGTTTGGTCCTGCAAGTTCGCTACCGTTGATGAGATCAGCGGAAGGAGAAGTTCTTTCGAGAGCTCGCCGGCACCGCTTTTTTCCATAAGCGAGACTGCCAGGTCGAATAATGCAACGACATGCCCTGCCGAAATGACGGCCGCCGCATGATACAACGCCTTATTCTCGGCGGACACCGAAAAGCTCTTGGCGCCGAGATCGTTTACTATCACTTTGGCCTCTCTGACCGCGTCGGGATGGCCTTCGAGGCAAAAGTAGGAGCCACTGAAACTCTCCGACCCCTTGATCGGGTCGCTGATAGAAAGAAGCGGGTGCATGGAACCGGTTACCTTGCCCTGGGTGTTCAGGCTTTCTAAGGCGTCAGAAGCTATCGAACCGCTGGTATGAAATACAATGGGGTTGGACAAAAGAGTATCGGCCAGCATTTTGCCCGCCCGCTCTATCTGCGGATCGATGGTGGTTATGAACAGGATGTCTGAGGCAAGGTCGGGAGGCGTCGTTTCGGTGACGATCGTAGTCGACGCTAATCTATTCGCGATTGACGCCGCCTTCGCAGGGTTGCGTGATATCAAATGATCGATCGAATACCCCGCACGGTCGAGTGCGATCGCGAGTGCCCCGCCGACGCGTCCGATGCCGTAAATTGAAACTGTCTTCACGCGACTAACGATACTACCGGACAAGAAATTAATGAAGTGCCGCTCTCACTCCGGTCAGATCTCGACGACGGCGGGTTCTATACTCTCGCGACTGGAAACATCGGCAGCGTCGTTGGTTGAATACGCTTCGTTGGATCTATCGTCCATTTCACTTTTCTTTACGATTCCGGTCGCCGTCGTCGCCGGCTCACTCAGGATCGAATAAAGAACGTCCAATTGCATCTGCGAGAAACGAGAATTCTCATCGTTTCCGGTCAATGTTTCCAGGAGGCTGATCGCCGCATTTGCTTCGACAGGGTTCGTCGAATTTTCAGCAAAGCGGCGGAAATTCTCGGCTAGATCAGGCACGATCGAACGCAGTCTGGACCTAATTGCCCTCTGCCCACTTGAAACCACGCTCCACAGTTGGGCCGGCAGAGAGAGCCAAGCGTCATATTCGGAGAGCCTGAATCCGCACAGACATTCGGGCCAGACGGTCAAGGCTTCGGCAACATCAAAGTCGCAGTCGAGTTGGCTTAACTTTCGAGCGGCAGCCTCTGCTGCCTGCCGGTTTTCAACCTCGAGGAGAGGAATGGACGACAAGCGATCAAATTCCCACCAGATATCGGTCTTCCGCAACTGATCGAACTTTTCCTGAAGGTCGTGTGAACGCATTATATGATCATGACGCGTTACAAATAGCTCAGAATACGCCTTACGAAACTGATCCCAAAGATAACCGGTTTCGCGGTTAACGGCGTCGCGTTCGTCACCAGAAGCGCGTTTTAGCGAATTTATCAGCGCGGCCCGAAGTTGCTCGAGGTCCTTGTCATCCGTCGGTTCCGTCGCGGCCAGATACGACAAGATCTCCTGCTGCATCTTGATCGAACCGAACTGATCCGCTACCGCATCGGATGCAGCCGAAGAACGCTTAAACTCATCACCGTTGTCAAGATAGATGTCGGCAAGCCGGGCCAGAGCTTCTTCCAGATTGGTCTTCGAATCACCGGCTGACACGAGTGTCCGGAAAGACTCAGCGACAACGCCGGACGTCTTTCTTACCTTTGCCGCATTTGTCCAGTAACCGGTACTTATCAACGCGTCCGGTAGTTCGTCGAATTTGGTGAGAACGTCCGCATTGTCCCATTCCAAAAGCCAGGCGCGAATTGCCTCCATTACATTCTTTCGGTTCTCGGATCCGTCCAGGTCTTTGATCGAACTGTAGCCGGTTATGAGCTGGGCCCATTTAATGAGACGTTTAGACGGCACACCTGTTTCGAGTGGCCTCGCAATTCCGATAATGTCGTCCCAAATTATCTGGAGATCCAAAGATCGAGCGCCGATCCGATCGTCATTTGAGGTGACAAACTCGATCCTCCGACTGGCAACCAACGCCGCAAGAATCAAATGCTGAGCCTCGCGCACAAGGCCGTAAGGCGGCTGGCGAAGCTTGGCATACACTGTCTGTAAGGTAATGGTCGCAGCATCGCCGCCGCCATCGGCGACCATCTTTACAACATCAGCTACATACGGGATCCTTTCGAGATTGTCAGGGGCTTCGGGTAAACACATCCCGTACTCGAACTTCACGAGAGCCAATGGTAAAGCGAAGGTCCGCGCCAGGGCCTGAACATCCTCTAACTTTTGCCGTGAGGTGTCATAAAGATCGGATACAAGCTTTGACACTTCGGCCATTCCCAGACGTTCACCGAATTGTGGATGTAGCGGAAATCGTGTTTCAAAGAGCGGCTCGAGCATTACGGAAAAAAGCCCTGATACCGAGGATGAGGACACGGCTTCCTCTGTAAAATTGTAGTCAAACCCATCAATGATGAGTTGGCCGTTAGTGAGCATGATCCGCTCAACTATCTTTTCGGCCGCTACGCGGTGTGCGTGAATGGATGCCCGCAGATGTTCGCCAAACTGCTCAAACACTCCGCTGTCTGTCTGGAGCAAATGATGGCGAAGAAGGGTCTCTGTCTCTTCGGGCCGCAAACTGTCGGCGCGCCAGACGACCCGCGACAGATCTTGATCAGGATCCGGCACTATCTCGGCACCTTGAATATTGACGATCGCTTCCCAGTCGACAAATTCTCTTTCCGCCGAGCCCGTCGGCAATTCTGCAGTTTCGCCGTCTGTGAGCCAGTGAATGCGTCCGCGACGCTGTCCTCCCCGCCAAAATGCCGTGCATTCAGTAGAAGTCGGACCCGATCCGTCCGATCGCTCGGTAAAGATCAGATCAGCATATCGCTCCTGTAGCAGCGACCTGATCACGGTCGAGACCACGGCCGGATCCAACTTCGAAACGGCATCTTGCAGTGCACTATTTACATTTTCCTTCGCACTTACGCGAAAACTGTAGAACGCGTGGCCGCCTTCGCCCGCTGTCGACGTAATGTCATTGGGTAAAGCGGCGGAAAACATCTCGATTATGCCTTTAACGGTCGCAACTGCTTTCGCAGGCTCGTTCTCGTCAAAGATCAACATCGAAGAGCAAATATCTTCGGGCGTCGCACCTTGTCCGTTGAGTGATAGTAGCAACAATGCCTTCAGGATCAACTTTGCCTGTAGACGCTGGATGACTGGGATCTTCCCCACGACCTCAGCATTCAAACGATCGTATGCGGCAAAAGCATCGGCAAGGTCATCGATCTTGCGAAGCGCTGCTTCGGCCTTGTCAAAAACCTCATCAAAGGCGATCAGTGAATTCGCTGGGCGGCCAAGGATCCGCTCACCGGCTTCTGCCGCAAAGCTCAACAGGGCAAAATCGTGGACATAGAGCCGTACGTATGGAGCGACCTCGAGAATGCCGGGGTGTAGAGGATATAGCGAAGAAAACCTCTGTGCGCTCCATCGGAAATTCGGAACTACCTTGCAGAAGTAGGTGTAGATCTCATTGATGACCGCCTCTTTAGCTCCATACTTCGGGAAGATATGCGAATTAACGACCTTGTAAAGATGTTCCTGGTCAAGAAAATCGATGCTAAAAGTTCGGACGATCGCCGAATTCGACCCATCCGCACCCGCGATATCATCGTCCAGAGCTACACAAACAAGGGCGTGCGCCGACTTAGCGAAATTCGCGACTCGGGCAAGCATTTCGCCGTCGTTTCGTGCAACGCGGTTGCCGCGCTCTAGGGCGGTGTCGATAATTAGGATCAACGGAAGGTCACCGGCGCGGCTGAGCGCTGCTTGAAGTATCGTTTCCGGCTCGTTGTCGCCGAAATCGATATCAGATCCGTAAGTCTTTTCTATGCCGGCCCGGAGCTCCTCAATGAAAGTATCTTGCGAACCACGCCTTACATTTACCAGGCGATAATGACGCCGCAACAAGCCTTGGGCCGCGGCCGAAACGTAGCTATTCTGGATCTTAGACCGGAGTTCCGGGAGCGATACGATTCCGCCAAAGGCTGCCAGGAAATGGCTCTTGCCAACGCCTCGATAACCGGCCAACGCCAATGCCGCACCGGAATGTGCTGAAATATTGGAGACAGCATCGAGCCATTTCGCCATGAGTGCCGACGTGTCATCGGTAAAGCAATAGCTCTCCAACGTCGTCTGCGCATCGGCAGAAAAGTCGCGTAGGCCCTTGTAGGGTCGGACCTCAACAATATCTTTGACCTTGTCCTGAATTCGAATCATTATTGGCGGCCGCGTGAAGATCGGGCCATACGTTCGGCTTTGAATTTTCTTGTCGAAATGAACTTTTGAGTCGGGCGGTTATGCTGTTAGTGTCGCCAGTTATCGACACCGTCAAAATTATAACAATTAATCTGTTGCGGTGAAAGCCTTTTATTGGCTTTGCCCCTAACATGACTTGGAGAGGATTTTTTGCGATGATGCCCAACTTTTCTGGAAAAGCCCGCATCAGATAAATGTTGAAACAATCGTGAAAACTCTTTAAGATACGGTCTAGACTCCGTTTTCATTTCTTACGAGGTGGTATGCAAATAAGACACTTGAACAAATTTGGCGCCTTCATTCTGGCGTATGCAGTATTGATCAGCAGCATCGGTTTCTTCCCAGTTGCTGCTGCCGCCCAGACCGCAACCGCCGTTCAGACAGCGGAGAAAGAAGACGAAACAAAATCGAAACTCGCTGATCAATCTGCGACAAACCGTAAGCCTCTTTCCGCCTCGGAAGATCCAGCTCAGATCGGAAAAAGAAAGATCAATAAAGGATCCGATAAACTTTTCGGGTGGCTTGGAGGCTCGCAACAACGGGAGATCGCCCTCGGGCGGCAGTTAGCGCTTGAAGTAGAGCAGTCAGCGAAGTTGGTTGAAGACCCCATCATCACTGAATACGTTAATCGAGTTGGACAAAACCTTGTACTTCATTCTGATGCCAAGATACCGTTTACGATCAAGGTGATCGACAGTGACGAGGTTAACGCGTTTGCTTTGCCCGGCGGTTACTTTTTCGTTAATCGGGGTCTCATCCTTGCTGCGGACAATGAAGCCGAACTCGCCGGTGTCATGGCTCACGAGATCGCACACGTAGCCGCAAGGCACGCCATGGAGAACCAAGGAAAGCTGCAGGCAATAAATTACGGGCTTCTTGCCACGATCATTTTTGGCGGTGGTATCGCAAGCACGATCGCCCAGAATGCGGGTGGTTTTGGTCAGCTTTTAAGTTTTCTTAAGTTTAGCCGTAACGCCGAAAAGGAAGCTGATTCGCTTGGCGTTCAATATTTATACGCTGCGGGTTATGATCCAACCGGGATGGCCACGATGTTCGAAAAATTAAACGAGAAGAACAAAAAGAAGCCGGGAACGTTGGCCAAGATCTTCTCATCGCATCCGCAGTCACTAGACCGTCGTGATCAGAGTCTCGAGTTGGTCGCCCGCTTTCCGGAAAAAGAAGAGTATATTATCAGCACGTCAGAGTTCCAGCGTGTTAAAGGCCACTTGATGAGGCTGACGAACGCTAGGGCCGGCGTTGTGAGCGACCTTGATGAAGAATCTAACGACCGCCCAACGCTTAAGCGTCGTGAGCCGGCATCACCCGATGGTTCGAGCAGTTCAGACCCGGCAGGCGAATCATCCAGCTCGTCCGACGGCCCGCCTCAGCTAAAACGCCGAGGTGAAGAGCCTGCACCGGCAGCAACTCCCAAACCGTAAAGAATATCTCTAGGTATACGAAAGGGTCGTTTCACTCGATGAAACGACCCTTTTTACTTCGTGTAAGTCGATCACTTATCTAGTTTTTTCTCGATCCGCTCGACGTCAGCCGGGGCAGTTGCCAACAACAGTGCACGCTGCCATGCTGCCTTTGCAAGATCTTCCCGCTTCATCGCTTTATATACATCTCCAAGATGATCCTGAATGGTTGCCGATGCGGAATCATAGCGAGCCGCTTCCTTCAAGTAAAGTTCCGCTTTCGCCAGATCGCCAAGTTTGTAATAAGCCCAACCGAGACTATCTAGAAAGGATGGATTGGTTGGATCGATCTTAACGGCCTGGTCGATCATGTCGCGTGCTTCTTCAAGCCTCTCGCCTCGTTCCAAAAGGAAGTATCCAAGATTGTTCAGAGCGATAGGATTTCTAGGTGTTTGTTTCAGGATCTCGCGAAGCGTTTCCTCGGCTCCGGCAAAATCGCCTGCTTTATTAAGGGCAGTTGCGAGTGTAAGGTTGGCGATCACCTTTCGTTCATTACCCTGTGCCACCTGAAAGGCCCGCCGTGCGACCGCGGCCGCATCTTTGCCCCTATCTGCCTGAGAATACAAAGATGAAATAAAGAGCAGATCAGAAAACTCGTCTCGCGGAAGCGTTTCGTTGATCCGGCCTGTTTGCGGCGACGCTGCTTTTATCTGGCCCTCTACCAAGGCGACCGCTTCGTCAACACGCCCTATTTCGGTCAGCAAAGTAGCTTCGAGGCGGAAAAGACCGACGTCGCCCGGTGCTTTCTTTCGCGCAGACCGGATAACCGTAAGAGCATCGTCTTTCTTTCCGGTCTCACGCAGATACGTGATCAAAAGCCGGTCAGAAAACAGGTCATTCGGCCCAAACAACTCCGAAGCGAACTGCAGCGTTTGTCGGACGGCTCGTCCATTATTCTGCTGCCTCTGAATCCGGACAAGCCTTCCGATGATCTCCATCGCAAATTCGCGATCATCATCACTGATGAGGCCCGCACTACGGAGTCCGCTCGATTCGATCGCTTTTCGATACGTCTTTTCGGCTTCGGCGACACGGTCGGGCGAAGCGATCAGAAAGTCGCCAAGGGCCATCCAGATGGGTGCAGCGATCTCAGGATCGGTTGATTCTGCAGCCTCAGCGGCACTTTTTATGACCGCAACGCCCTCGTTAAGCCGTCCGGTCTTTGAATAAACTCGAGCTAATACATTGAGCAAAGAGATATTTGTAGGATTTGCATAGACAGCCTGCTGCAGAGATTCTACTGCCGACGAAGCCGCGTCACCCTCAGCACTTTCGACCGCGTCGCGAAGGATCTCGATCGCCGTCGTGTTCTCGGGATTCTCAGCAACGACGAGGCTCATCGTTTCGATAGCCTCCCTAACCCGACCCGCCTGCAGCAAAGCGGGCCCTAGCTTTATTGATGCGCTGTCGGCCGAGAGGTCCTCATTAGGGCCAAGGACCAATCTATAGAATTGTGTATCTATCGGCGTCGCTGAGGCGATCCATTTTTGAAGGGCGTCAATGCGAGGTCCGGATTCCCCGAGTCGCTCGTAAAATGCGCTGAGAAAAGCCCAACCTTCAGCATTACGCGGGTCCATCGTAACGACCTTTTTCCACTCGGAAATTGCCTTTGCCCCGACCTCCCGGTCATAGGAATTCGTAGCCAAGCGACTCTTGTACGAATAAAGTCGGGCGAGCAAACGACGCGAGCCGAAATTATTCTCATCTAATCTCACGGCTATCGTAGCGAGCGCTATTGCCTCTTCGACCGATGCCTCGCTGGGGTTCTGGCTGATCTCTAGCTCTGCGAGTGCCGTGTAAGCCTCGGCGAGTCCCGGATCGAT
>JBBQTV010000113.1:0-11879 GCA_038212935.1 Pyrinomonadales bacterium
AGTCCGTATGCGTTGGCCGAAGATCGCACGGACGGGTTAAAGATAGACTCTTGGCGTATCAAGCCGGCGACCTTGTAAACATCCAGATCTCGGTGTTTCGCCCACTTCTTGACGTGGTCCCACGCCATGTGCGGATAAAAGATTGACCATTCGTCGCGGCCCATTTCCTCCGGAAACATCTGTGCATAATCAGGATAGCTTTTCGCGAGTGCGAGTAGGGCATTGACGTTGTCGCCTTTCATCTGAAAATGCTTTGCGAGGGCGAGGTTGATCTTCGGCGAATTTTGGGCCGTCTTCTGGGCGTCTTTCAGCTCATCTATCGCCCAATCGAAGAGGCCGACCGTACTTAGCTGTTCGCTCTTTTCGGCACGCCCGAGTTCTTTCGGGCCGGCAACTTCCGGCGCGACCGTAACGGACTTAAGGTTCGCAGCCGCCTGTGGCACCAGCGAATTTGCCGGAAAGTTCGGCGGCGACTGGCATTGGCCGCGACCGCGAAGCGCCGTCAGCCGTTCGAGGCCGATATGCCCGTACCAATTCGCACCGTAACGATAAACGACAGCGTCATATAGAGCACAAGCCTCGGCGATGCGGCCCGCGAGTTCTGAGTTGCGGGCGGACCAATAGCCTGCCTTGCCGCGATTCGACGTATCCTTGTTGGCATATCGGGCGAGGTGTTCGATCAGCAGATCGGAAGCGCGGGCATGGTCTTTCGATTCGTGTTCGAGCCATGCAAGCTCGAACTGAGCTCCGGCCACCTCGACCGCCGCCGGATAATTGATCAATGCGGTTCGCAGGAAATGTGTTTCTTCCGTGCGGTTCTTTGCGTCGCGAGCTGCATAACCTGCTTCGACCCAGGCCTTTACGGTCAACGGGCTTTGCGGATATGCCTGCCGCATCTCGTCCGCAACGGAGCGTGCTCGCGGCCATTGTTTTGCCTTGGCGTATGCGTTAACAAGGTCACGGTAGCCCTGATCACGACCTTCCATCGCGGCGGGCATCACATTGAATGCGGCCTGCGCTTTGAGCGGATCGCTTGCACGGACCGCAGCGGTCATACGTTTGAGATGGATCTCCGGCGTAACCGCTTCGGGATGTCTGATGAGAAAGTTCGTATAAGAATCAAATGCGAGCGAGGCGGCTCCCATTGCGAGCAATCGGTCGGCACGTAGTTTTCGCTCTTCGGCATCGATGTCGCCAAGCTCGGCGACCATGTCGACGCCATTTGCTTTTAGCTTCGCTTCCGCTTCTTTAGCCGCGGTGCCGTTGCCGCCGTAAAGATAGGCGCGGCGGTAGAACCGATTCGCTTCGGCTGTGTTACCCGAGGCTTCGTAGGACTGAGCCGTTAGAAGTAATGATTCCGGCAAGTGTGCCTGGTTTGGAATGGATAAAATGTCTGGAACGTCCGATTGTCGGCCGGCGGCTATTGAGGATTCTGCCCAGCTCAGCCGAGCCGCCGTTACCCGAAGCGAGTCCGGATATTCACGGGTCAGCTGCTCAAATAGCGACATCGCTCCGGCGTGGTCACCATCGCCCTGCATCGCCTTGCCGCGAAGCCAAAGCGCGTAATCGCCGACATTTGTGAGCTTTGCGATCTCATCCGTGTTCAGAACGACAGCCGCCCCGCGAAAATCGTTGTTCTCGAAACGGATGCGGCCTCGAAGCAGCCGCGCCAACGCACCGATCTGCGTACCGGCAAACCGCCGCTCAATATCCTGAACCACAGATTCCGCAGGCAGGCGCCCGCCTTTGGTCATCGCCCGCATCGATTCGAGCGCATTAGTATCCGCCGCAGGCTGTGCCGAACAGCTTATCGTAAACAAAAGGAGAATAAAGGCCGAGAAAGTATAGTATGACAATTTTGAGTGCATTTGATTTATTTCTCCGAACGATAGGATGCGAAAAGCAGATATCGCAATGCCCAAGAAAAGCTTCCATTTTTCCAGCATCTCCACTTATAATAGCAAAATCTATCGGTTCCGTTTCAAGCTCTTCCCCAAGAGAAATAACTGCCAATGTTTAAAACTACATCGCTATTCGCCCACCTGTTGATCGTTACCGGCCTGTTTGCGACCAGTGCTCAAGGCCAGCAAGCGACCCCGACTCCGCCGCCGGGCGACGACGGCGAGGTGGTCAAGATCTCTACCACTCTGGTCCAGATCGATGTCACCATCACGGACCGGCGAGGGAACATCATACGAGACCTTCGGCCCGATGAGATAGAGATCTTCGAGAACGGAAAGAAGCAAACTCCGAGCAATTTTTCTTTCGTCTCGAGCGTCATCGAACGGGAGGAAGCCACCGGAGCAACACCCACGGCTAGCACACCAATCGCCCCCGTCCGACCTGAACAAGTAAGACGAACGATCGCGCTCGTCGTTGATGACCTAACCCTTTCATTCGAAAGCACACATTTCGTTCGCCGCGCCCTTCGAAAGTTCGTTGACGAACAGATGCAGCCCGGCGACCTGGTCGCGATAATTCGTACAGGCTCCGGGATCGGGGCACTTCAGCAATTCACTACGGACAAGCGACAGTTGTACGCAGCGATCGAACGCGTGAAGTGGAACTCGGCGGGCTCAAGTTCAATCGGGGCATTTGCGTCGCTCGAGGCGAAGCCGGACACGGGCGAACCGGAAGCTGAGGAGCCGGAGGCAGGTGAACGAACGAAAGAAGGAATTGATCGGGAATTTCAGAATTTCAGGGAAAGTGTCTTCGCGACAGGTACACTCGGCGCGATCAATTATATCGTTCGGGGCATGGAGGGCCTTCCCGGCCGTAAATCTGTAATGCTCTTGTCCGATGGCTTTGAACTTTTTTCGACGGATGCTCTTGGATTCAAAGAATCCGGCCGGGTCATGCAAGCGCTTCGGCGGCTGGTCGATCAGGCAAATAGGGCATCGGTCGTCGTTTACACGATGGATGCCCGGGGATTGCAGGTGACGGGGCTGACCGCTGCTGATAACACATCGGGCCGTTCAGCATCCGAGATCGAAAGCGAGATCGCCGAAAGGAACGATCGCTTGTTCAATACGCAGGCTGGGCTTCAGTATCTGGCGAAGCAAACCGGAGGGTTTGCGATCATCAACAACAACGACCTTTCGGGGGGCATTCGCAAGATCCTCGATGACCAGAGTTATTATTTGATCGGTTACATACCGGATGAAGACACGTTTGACCCGAAACTGCGTCGGTTCAACGATCTGGAGATCAAAGTGTCGCGGCCGGGAGCGGTAGTGCGCCACCGAAGCGGCTTCTTTGGTGTTAGTGACGAAGTCCGGACGCGGCCAGAGATGACCGGCGAGCAGAAACTAATGAACGCGCTCACTTCGCCGTTTGCAGCGAACGAGATCACGGTTCGGTTGAACGCGTTGTTTGGAAGCGAACGGAAGACGGGATCATTTATCAGGTCGCTTCTTCACGTAGATGCCAGAGATATTACTTTTACGGATGGTCCGAACGGCACAAAACAGGGTGTCTTCGAAATAATTGCTGTCGGATTTGGCGATAACGGGATCCCAATCGATCAGCTCGCTAAGTCATATAAGATCGATCTTAGCCCTGAGATGCATCAGCGGTTCATCGAAAAGGGTTTTGTTTATGACCTATCGTTTCCGATCAAAAAACCCGGTGCCTATCAGCTACGCATAGCGATCCGCGACACACGATCAAACAGCGTCGGTTCAGCCAATCAGTTTGTCGAAGTTCCGAACCTCAAAAAAAGTCGTTTGACGCTCTCGGGCGTCGCGTTGGAAAACATTCCTTATAACACCTGGCAAGCAATGCAGACATCTGGGACAACGGTGGAAAGAGACAGTAATCCGCTATCCGATACTGCACTCCGGCAGTTTAAGCGCGGTACCGTTTTGTCATATGGCCTGATGATCTACAACGCCAAAACATCCGGAGGCCGCGCTCCGGATCTAACTTCGACGACCAGACTCTTTCGTGATGACAAGGTCAAATTCGAAGGAAGATCGGTCCCGATAGAAATGAAGGGTCAGAGCGACCCCAAGGCAATAAACCTTATGGCCGCGCTGAGCCTGGGTTCGGAAATGGAAGTCGGTGACTACACATTAGAGATCGTTGTGAGGGACAATAACGCGAAAGGGAAGCAAAGTACCGCGATACAGTATGTTCAATTCGAGGTGATCGAATAAAATAGTCGTCTATTCACAACGTTTGCGGTTCAGATAATATTGAAGCGATCTCTGATGAGGTTAAAAAAAGCAAAACTCTTTCCGGCTCAAACTCATCCTGCTAAGGAGTCATGTATCATGCACGCACTGTTTCTGGTCTGCTTAATTATCCTAACTTCCACATTCGTAACATTCGGGCAGCAAGTCTTGCCAAAGTCCACGCCTCCACGGCCGGACGATGAACAGGTTGTAAAAATCACTTCGGCATTGATACGGATCGATGTAAACATCACTGACAAAAAAGGGAGGCCCGTTAGGGACATTCGGCAAGACGAGATCGAGGTATTTGAAAACGGAAAGAAGCAGGATATATCGTCGTTTTCCTTCGTCTCGGACGTATTTCGGGAAGAAGGAGAAGGTGAGTTGAAGATCGAGACTCCCGCAGGTATGCCCGCTGCGCCGCTCCGCCCGGAGAATGTGCGTCGCACCGTAGCCCTCGTGGTCGACGACCTATCGCTTTCCTTTCCCAGTGTTTTCTGGGTGAAGAATGGCCTTCGGAAGTTTGTGGACGAACAAATGCAAGAGGGCGATCTCGTTGCCATTATTCGGACAGGTGCAGGGATCGGCGCTCTGCAGCAGTTTACGACCGACAAGCGACAGCTCCACGCTGCAATCGATAAACTTCGCTTCAACATGGCTGGTTCGGGAAGCACAGATTATTTCAATCCGATCGCACCGACACTCAAGGAACAGATAGACGGAACGACGGATAGCCAGGGAAATACGTCGGATCTGAGTGGAGACATCGCTGCTGATCGGGCATTTGAGCGAGAAAATGCAAACTTTCGCGAGAACGTATTTGCCGGCGGAACGCTTGGTGCCCTGAACTATATCATCCGCGGGATGGACGAACTTCCGGGCCGGAAATCGGTGGTCCTTTTGTCCGACGGCCTGCGCCTTGTGTTTAGGGATGATCAAGGACGGCCCAAGCTTGCCCAGATCTTTGATCCGTTGCGGCGTTTGATAGATCAGGCGAATCGGGCTTCCATCGTAGTCTACACAATCGATGCCCGAGGCTTGATCGCCCCCATCCCGTTTTCCGACGACGACACATACGGATTGAGCGAGGAGCAGATCGAACAGCGACTTCGCGAAAGGAGTGACAGTCTGTTCGATTCGCAGGAAGGATTAACTTTTCTTGCTCGGCAAACAGGCGGGCGCGGAATTATCAATTCGAACGACATAGCCGCCGGATTGCGAAGCGTTTTGCAGGACCAAAGTTATTATCTCGTGAGTTATCAGCCGGACGGCGAGACCTTTGATCCAAAGACGCGCAAATTCAACCGTCTCGATGTGCGGGTCAGCCGACCCGGCGTTCACGTTCGCTACCGCAGTGGGTTTTTTGGCGTAAGCACAGACGATATCCCAAAACCTAAAGGAACTGCGACGCAGAACATCCTGAATGCACTAACGTCACCTTTTGGCCAGAATGATATCGCCTTGCGGCTTAATGCGATGTTCATTGGAGGTGAAGACGAAACGGCTTTTGTGCGATCCTATCTTCACGTGGACGCCGAGGATCTGACCTTTGATCCTGAGCCGGATGGAAGCTACAAGACGACTTTCGATCTCGTTGCGCTGGCGATGGGCGACAATGGAAAAATTGCCAGTGAAGTGAGTAAAAGCTATACGGTCAATCTTCCGGCCGATGCTTATCAACGCGTCCTTACAAAAGGCTTCGTTTATCATTTCACGTTTCCGGTAAAGAAAGCCGGCGGATACCAGGTGCGGGTAGCCCTTCGCGATTCGAAGACGAATACGGTCGGGTCGGCCAATCAGTTCGTTTCCGTACCGAATTTGCGATTCGGAAGGCTAACCTTATCTGGGATCGTGTTTGAAACCGTTTCTCCCAACGCCATTCAGACCGAGCGTTTGCAGTCTGATGACCTTGGTGAAGATGTAAGTCAGACCGATCCGCTGATTGACACCTCACTGCGCCAGTTTGATGCCGGCAAGATCGTCAGATTCGCATACTCTATCCACGGCAGCCGATTAGGAAGTGATCGCCGTCCTGATCTAACGGTGCAGATCCGCTTGTTTCGCGACGGCAAGGTCTTTTACGAAAGCGTTCCGGCACCTATCATTCGTAATGCGATGGAGCCAAAGAAAGCTATAACTGCAAGCGGAAGCTTTCGGCTTGGCGACCAGATGCCGGTCGGCGATTATGTGCTTGAGATAAAGGCGAATGACAACCTTGCGAAAGGTCGGGCGAAGACAGCATCGACCTTTGTCCAGTTTGAGGTCGTGGGCGATTGACGCCCTGCTATGCCGGTCTATCTTGGGAAGCAAATTGCATTTGACGCAGGCGATACACTAACCTAGGTGTTTTGCTATGAAGATCAGATCAATCGAGCTTACTGAGATAAACCTTCCGCTGGTTCATTTTTTTGAAACGAGTTTTGGCCGGACGTATGAACGCCGGATAATTTTGGTGCGCGTGGAGGATGCGGACGGAGCCGAGGGTTGGGGCGAGATAACCTGCGGCGAATCGCCCGGTTACTCGGACGAATGGACGGATTCGGCGTGGGTGACTGCGGAAAAGATTCTTGCACCGATGGTCGTCGGGAAAGATGTCGACTCGGCGGCGGATGTCTGGAATCTCATGAAATGGGCTCGCGGCCACCGGATGGCGAAGTCGGGCATCGAGACGGCGTGCTGGGATCTTGAGGCAAAGAACCTCGGTGTCCCGCTCTGGCGGCATCTAGGCGGCGTCAATCAGATCATCGAATGCGGCGTCTCGATCGGAATTCAAGACTCGATCGCTCAGCTTTTGGAAAAGATCCGCGTCGAGGTAGAGGCAGGCTATAAACGCATCAAGATCAAGATCTCGCCGTCGTGGGATTACGACGTGATCAAGGCCGTTCGGGCCGAGTTTGGTGACATCTTGCTAATGGGTGACGCGAATTCCGCCTACACGCTCGACGATATCGACAAACTCCGTTCGCTTGATGAATTTGACCTGCTGATGCTCGAACAGCCGCTCCCGCACGACGACATCATCGATCACGCAAAGCTGCAGCGAGAGATCAAGACGCCGATCTGCCTCGACGAGCCGATCAAATCGCCCGAGGACGCCCGCAAGGCCATCGAACTCGGCTCCGGCAAGATCATCAACCTCAAGAACGGCCGCGTCGGCGGACATTCACAATCCAAACAGATCGAACAGATCTGCCGCGATGCCGAAATGCCTGTCTGGTGCGGCGGCATGCTCGAGTCCGGCATCGGCCGAGCGCACAACATCGCCATCTCAACCCTCGCCGGCTACACAATGCCCGGCGACGTCTCCGCCAGCAAACGCTACTGGCACGAAGATATAATCGAACCCGCCGTCGAAGTCAGTTCAGAAGGCACGATAACTGCCCCGGATGGGCCGGGAATCGGTTTTGAGGTGAAACGCGACCGAGTTGAACAAAAGGCTGAACGCCGAATTTCGATCAATTGATTTGTACTTTAGCTCGCGGGCTAAGATATCTCATATAGAGAATTTCGCTCCAGATTCCGACTGCCTGTGGTCAATTCTGTCGGCTTAGGTAACTTGTAATATGCGGTTTTGTTTCATCTCTGCGTTACTGGTGGTGGTGCTGTTCGCGGTGTCGGCAAATTGCCAGTCGCTAACAGGATCCGTCACTGACGCGCGGGGCGATGCTGTCGCGGGCGGTGAGGTGACGATCAAGAGCGACAGTGAGACGTTGAGAACGCTCACGGCCGACGATGGGACGTTTTCTTTTCCGACGGCGATAGCCGGAAAGCTCTCTGTCAAAGCGGCTGGGTTTGAGTCGTATTCCGTTGGGATCGAGACCGCCGATCGCGGGCCGTTGGTGATCGTATTACGGCCAGCACCGGTCGACGCCACCGTCAATGTCACCGTAACGGGGATCGAGCAAGACCAGCTGAACGCAAGCATCGCCGTGATCACGATCGAGAGTCTCGGTGTGACCGCTGCACGAACTGCCGATGACACGCTACGCCAACTCGCCGGCTTTCAGCTTTTTCGCCGCAGCGGAAGCAAAACGACTAATCCGACAGCGCAGGGGGCAAACCTTCGCGGAGTTTCGGGCAGCGGAGCTTCGCGGACGGCGGTTCTCTTCGATGGCCTTTCATTGAACGACGCATTCGGCGGATGGACTTATTGGTCGCGGGTTCCGATGATCGCGGTCGAACAGATCGAGGTCTTGCAGGGCGGCGGGAGCGCATTTTACGGCAGCGGAGCGTTGAGTGGCGCCGTAAATATCGTTCCGGTGGAGCTCGGCGACCGGAAATTTCTCGCGAAGATCGAATCGTCCGTGGGGTCGCAAGACACGGCAGACCTGAGCGGGATCGTCCTCGCATCTCGCGGGAAGTGGCAGGCCGATGTGATCGGCGATTTTTTTACAACGGGCGGTTATATTCCTGTCGAAGTATCCTCGCGTGGGGTCGTCGATACTCCTGCGTCCTCGCGACACGCGAATGTGATCGCGAAATTAACCTATCGTTTCGGCGAGAACGGCCAAGTTTTCGTTCGCGGCAACCGGTTTTCCGAAGACCGCGGGAACGGCACGAGCCTAACGAACAACCAGACCGAGTTTTATCAGCTCGCATTCGGTGCGGACCTTGTGTCAGAGCGGTACGGCGATTTTAATTTCCGCGTTTTTGGCGTGCGTCAGGTTTATGATCAGACGTTTTCTGCTGTCGCGGCTGACCGCAGCAGCGAATCGCTCGTGCGCCTGCAGACCATTCCATCCCGTGCAGGCGGCACCAGCCTGCAATGGCGTAAAAAACTCGCAGATCACAACACTGTCGCCTCGGCGGAGATCCTGAAAACGCGGGGATTCAGCGACGAAGTTGGGTTCTTTAATGGCTTCCCTTCGAACGCAGTCCACGCGGGCGGCAAGGCCCGTGACCTTTCGTTTTTCGCACAAGACGGATGGAAAATAAAACCAAAACTCACGCTGAATCTCTCGGCCCGAGTCGATTTTCGCAGCACAGACGGCATAGCGACAACGAGGAGTCTATCAAGCGGCTCTACCGTCGAGACGCGTTTTCCTGGTCGACGGGATGTGTCGTTGAGCCCGCGAATCGCCGCGGCATACGAGGTCTCAGATGCTGTCGCGGTTTATGCATCTTTCTCTCGGTCCTTCCGTGCACCGTCATTGAATGAGCTTTATCGCGGCTTTCGCGTCGGCAATATCGTGACTGAGGCGAACGCATTCCTAACGCCGGAAAGGTCTAATACCATTGAGGCAGGAGGAAGCGTAAAGCTATTCAACTCTAGTTCGATCACCCGGGCGAGCGTTTTCTCGACTCGAGTCAATGATCCCGTCGTCAGTGTTACAACGTCATCGACGCCGACGCTGATCACGCGAATGCGTCAGAATGTAGGTTCGACGCTCAGCCGAGGTTTCGAGATCGCTACCGAGACTACAATTACCGCCAGCCTGAAAGTGAACGCGAGCTATCTTTTTGTCGATGCAAAGATCGATGACTTTTCGGCTGAACCGCGGCTCGTCGGCAACAGGCTCCCGCAAACCGCGAAGCATAGCTTCACGCTTCAGGCGCGTTACGACCTTCGCCCACGGTGGAAGATTTCCACCCAGATACGAGCCTCGTCGTCGCAATTCGAAGACGACCGCAACACCTTGCGTCTGGGTGAATATTTCACCGCCGACGCACGTGTCGGCTATAAGATAATTTCCTCGATCGAGGCATTCGCAAGTTTCGAGAACATCCTCAATGCCCGCTATGACATCGGCCGGACGCCCCTCCGCGCCGTCTCGGCACCTCGATCTGTGAGGTTCGGCTTGCGGTTTGATCTCTCAAAACGTTAACCTCATCTTTTTATATGAGCAATCAAGAACCAAACAAGATCATCTTTTCGATGGTCAAGGTATCAAAGTTTTACGACAAGAAGCCTGTCCTGAAGGACATCTATCTATCGTTCTTTTATGGGGCGAAGATCGGGGTGTTGGGGCTCAACGGTTCGGGTAAATCGAGCCTGCTTCGGATAATCGCGGGCATCGACAAGGAATACAACGGCGAAGTCGTTTTCTCAAAGGGGTATTCGGTCGGTCTGCTGGAGCAGGAACCGAAGCTTGACGAGACTAAGACGGTAAAAGAGATCGTCGAAGAAGGCGCCCAGGAAACGGTCGATCTGCTGAAAGAGTTCGAGGAGATCAACGCGAAATTCGCCGAGCCCATGGACGATGACGCGATGAACGCGCTCATCGACCGACAGGCTAAAGTGCAAGAAAAACTGGACGCGGCCGATGCGTGGGACCTCGACAGCCGGCTTGAAATGGCGATGGACGCGCTCCGCTGCCCGCCGCCGGAAACTCCGATAAAGAATCTTAGCGGCGGTGAAAAACGCCGCGTCGCGATGTGCCGCCTGCTGCTGCAGAAGCCTGACATTCTGCTGCTCGATGAGCCGACGAACCACCTCGACGCCGAGACCGTCGCGTGGCTCGAACAGCATCTGCAGAAATACGAAGGCACCATCATCGCGGTCACTCACGATCGCTATTTCCTCGACAACGTCGCCGGCTGGATACTCGAACTAGACCGCGGCGAGGGCATTCCATGGAAAGGGAACTACTCTAGCTGGCTGGAGCAGAAGCAGAACCGCCTCGCCCAAGAACAAAAGACCGAGGACAAACGAGCGAAGACCCTGGAACGCGAGCTCGAGTGGATACGAATGTCGCCGAAGGGCCGTCACGCGAAATCGAAGGCGCGTATCAACGACTACGAAAAGTTGGTCGCCACCGAATCTGATAAGCGCAGTGAGGACCTCGAAATATTTATCCCGCCTGGCGAACGCCTCGGCGATCTGGTGATCGAAGCCGAAGGAGTTTCTAAGGCGTACGGCGACAAGCTGCTTTTCGAGAATCTCGAATTCTCGCTTCCCCCCGGCGGAATTGTCGGTGTCATCGGCCCGAACGGAGCGGGTAAGACGACTCTTTTCCGATTGATAACAGAGCAAGACGAACCCGACGCCGGGACTTTTAAGGTCGGCCCGACCGTTAAGCTTGGCTATGTCGATCAATCCCGCGATTCGCTGAATGCCGATAAAACCATCTTTGATGAAATAGCTGACGGGCTGGATTTTGTGACCTTAGGCAAGCGAGAGATGAACGCGCGTGCCTATGTATCGCGGTTCAATTTTTCGGGCAGCGACCAGCAAAAACGCGTCGGACAGCTCTCGGGCGGCGAGCGAAACCGCGTACATTTGGCAAAGATGCTCAAATCCGGAGCAAATGTTATACTTTTAGACGAGCCCACCAATGACCTCGATGTAAACACGATGCGTGCACTCGAGGAAGCTCTAGAAAATTTTGCCGGCTGCGCTGTCGTGATATCTCACGATCGCTGGTTTCTTGACCGCATTGCGACCCACATCCTGGCCTTTGAAGGCGATAGCCATGTCGAGTATTTCGACGGCAATTACAGCGAATACGAAGAAGACCGGAAACGGCGGCTCGGGCATGAGGCCGATCAGCCGCACCGGATAAAATATCGCAGCCTTACGCGAGCGTAATGATCAGCTAGCGGGCTAGTCAGCGGCCATAACAAAGTTAAATGAATAATCATCCAAAAGAAATGGCAGGCTTACTTGCCATTGCAGTTCTTTTGTTTTTAGCAGGATGCGGGTATCAGGCTGATTCGTCGGTCGAGACGAACGATGTTCAAGCACCAACCCCGCTATCGGCAACC
>JBBQTV010000114.1:0-11823 GCA_038212935.1 Pyrinomonadales bacterium
TGGAATTTCAACTCCAGGAAGCCGGGTATTCCGTGTTGACGGCTGAAAACGGATCGACGGCCTTTCAGATATTCTCAGGCACCGACATCGACTGTCTGATCACTGACTGGCGGATGCCAAAGATGTCGGGTCTGGAATTACTGCGCCTCGCAAACGCGCTCAACAGCGAGATACCGGTTGTGGTCATTACGGCATTTGGCGATGTTGAAACGGCTGTCGACGCGATGCGAAACGGTGCTTTCGATTTCATCACCAAACCATTTAATCGGGAATCTATTCTTTTGACCGTCGAAAAAGCCTTGAAGTTTGGGGGCACGATGGCGGAGAATCGCCGTTTGCGCCGCATCGTGCATGAAAGCTTCCATCTGGGAAATATTATTGGTACATCCGAAAAAATGCGGCATGTGTTCCAGGCGGTTGAACGCGTTGCGAAGACCGACGCAACAGTTCTAATCGAAGGCGAATCAGGGACAGGCAAAGAGCTTGTCGCCAAAGGGATACATTTTTCGGGTAGTCGGCGCGATCGTCCATTTATAGCGATCAACTGCGCGGCGATCCCTGAAACACTTATCGAGGCCGAGTTATTCGGATATAAAAAAGGTGCGTTTACTGGCGCAACTTCGGAGTCGAAGGGCAAGTTCGAGGAGGCAGACGGCGGAACGCTCTTCCTTGATGAGATCAGCGCCATGCCGCTGGCGGCACAGCCGAGACTCTTGCGTGTGCTGCAGGAGCAAGAAATTACACGCCTCGGCGAAAGCAGGCCCCGCAAAATCGACGTGCGCATTATAGCTGCGACGAATGAGCATTTGCGGGAACGCATTAACAGACACGAGTTTCGCGAAGATCTCTATTACAGGCTCGCCGTGGTGCCGATCCGTGTGCCCGAACTGCGGGAACGACGCGAAGACATTCCGCTTTTAGTGGAATATTTCTTGCAGAAAGCGTCCGAACGGCACGAAACAAAAGTTCCAAGAATTGAACCCGAGGCATTCAGAACGCTTGTCGATCACGATTGGCCCGGTAATGTACGAGAGCTGGAAAATACCATCGAAAGGATGATCATTCTCTCAGATGGTGACCGTCTGACAATTGCGGATGTTCCGACAAGCATTGTTAATCGGTCGTTAAACTCATTCGGCGAGCATGGTTTTTCCCTGCCAAACGAGCCGATAGAGTTAGAATTGCTTGAGCGCGATCTGATCAAAGAATCGTTAATCCGCTTTGGTGGAAACCAATCGCAGGCAGCTCGGTTCCTTGGTATAACTAGAAGTGCTCTAATCTACCGAATGCAAAAACATGGCCTTGAATGACGACAACATTATAACGGAGGAGAAAGGATTACCCTCCGCGTCGGGTCGCGGCCGCGTTGCCGTATCGATTCTCATTGGTGTGTCGATAGTCCTTGTAACGGTCCTGCATTTCCTGACACCGGTTGACCAAATCGTGTGGCACGAGATATATCAGCGACTTTACTATATTCCGATAATAGCGGCCGCGCTTCTCTTTGGGCTTCGGGGCGGATTGGCAGCATCGGTTTTTACGACCATCATCTATTCTCCGCATATCTACCTTCACTGGCAGCAAGGGCATTTCGATTATTCGATAAATCAGTACGCCGAGATAGTTATCTTTAATCTCGTCGGCGGGGTTATGGGAGCACTCGGGGACCGGCTAAAACAGGCCCGGATCCGAGCTGAGCTCAATGCTGAACAACGTCGAAAAGCCTACGAAGAGCTGCAGCAAACCTTTGAGCAATTATTGCAGGCGGAAAAGCTGGCTTCGCTCGGGGAACTCTCTGCCGGCATTGTCCACGAAGTCCGAAATCCGCTGGCGTCGATCAAAGGTGCGGTTGAGATACTGGAAGACGAACTCACGCCAAATAGCCCTCGTCGTGAGTTTGCCGACCTCGCAAAGACGGAAATCGACCGGCTCGACAAGCTCGTCGGTGAATTCCTGCGATTTGCCAAGCCGGCGGCTCTATCGATCGAACCCAATGATTTGAACAACATCGTCAATTCGGTTATTTACCTTCTTGAAAATCAAGCTCTTTCACAGAAAGTAGTTATTGAAAGACACCTCACAGATGAGTTGCCGGCGGTTATGGCAGATGGAGAGCAGATCAAACAGGTAATTCTAAATTTGGCGATCAATTCATTGCAGGCAATGCCGGCGGGTGGTCTCATTACTCTCCGTACGTTTGAAACGTCCGGAGGATGCTCCTTTGAAATCGAAGATACTGGAGGTGGAATAGATGCGAAGTTACTGCCCAAGATATTTGACCCTTTCTTTACAACAAAAGATAAGGGTATAGGGCTTGGTTTAAGTGTCGCCCATAAGATCGTATCTCAACACCATGGAAGATTAAAGTTTCGACCGGGGCATGAGGGATCAGTCTTTGAACTCGACTTGCCGATCCAAAGATCGGGCGTGCACCGGATTGCTACAAATGCTCACTGAACACCGTGGCGTCTCAGCCAGACGTTACCGCTTCGCCTCACGATCCACAACGTCTCCGACAACCTCGCAGACGTCAACTTTGTTGGTCAGGAATAACATAATAAAAAGGCGGCCGGGCCGCCTTTTTAAGTGAGGTAGTGGGCAGTAGTTCAAGCCATGATGCCTGATCCTTTGGTATTATTTCCTGTGGTTGAGGCGGCGCTATTATGCCGGTACCTTTCGGGTCGCTTCTCTTTTCCAGTTTCGGTGGTTCGCTATTGCATTAATAAAGTTTGGCAGAGCGTCCTTCAGTTCTTCAGTGATGATCACCGCTTCGTCGTCCTCGATTTTTCCAGCAAAAGTACTGTCAAGAAAGGCGTCGGTATTGCCTGTAGAGCAGATGGCCTTGCAGTGTTTATACGCCTCATTGACGAAATGCTGAGCGTCCGAGCTTTCCGCAAGAGTTTTTATGCTCTCCGCCCCACCGGGAATGTATACTGCATCAAATAACACCGATGCTGTGGTCAGTAGGCTAAAATCGGCCGCGACTGCTTTTCCGTCCGCCGTTAAAATTGCCCCATTTCGGGGGGCGACGGTTTTCAACATCGCACCTTCCTTTAATAGTGCTTCCTTCATAGCTGACACCTGCTCTCCGTCAAAGCCGTCAGCAATCAGAGCCGCGACCTTTCGCGATTTGACAGTATTCAGGATCGTGTTCGCCATGCTCAATGGTGCGGATACACTAACAGACGAAACAGCTTTAACAGGCTGAACGGATTTTGGAGGTGTATCTGCTCCGAATGATCGATTGATCGGGGTCTCTGGCTTGGGAACGGGAAATCCAAGCCCTTTTGCTACGGCGGCCGCGAGATCTTTATCGATCTGTGTTAATATCCCGACCATTCGGCTGCGAATCGCGGGAACCTCTACCTTGCCGAGCTCGAATCTGAAAGCGTTTATCATATGCCGTTTTTCGGCGTCGGACTGACTGTTGTAGAAAAGCGTGGCCTGGCTAAAATGGTCGTGGAAACTCGGACTACGTTCCCTAACTTTGTGTGTGTCGATTCGCTCCTCAAAACTCGAGAACCCCCCTTCCTTTATCATCGCTTGAAACGGACAGCCGCCGGCAAGGGAATTCGGCTCGTAGCTAACACGGCCCTGATTGATGGTTTGACGAGCCTGTCCATCACGTTGATTATTGTGAACCGGCGAGACGGGGCGATTGATCGGTATCTCGTGGAAATTCGGGCCACCCAGCCGCTTTAACTGCGTATCAAGGTATGAAAACAGCCGACCCTGCAAAAGCGGGTCGTTTGTAAAGTCGATTCCGGGGACAACGTGGCCGATATGAAACGCAACTTGCTCAGTCTCTGCAAAGAAATTATCTGGATTCTTGTTCAGTATTAACTTGCCTATGCGTTTCACGGGGACGAGCTCTTCCGGGATGATCTTTGTCGGGTCGAGCAGGTCGAATTCATACTTGTGCTCGTCCGCCTCGGGCACGAGTTGAACTCCGAGTTCATACTCAGGAAAAGCTCCCGTCTCGATCGCTTCCCACAGGTCACGCCTGTGAAAGTCGGGGTCTTTGCCCGAAATACTCTGTGCCTCGTCCCATGCTACGCTGTGGACGCCAAGCAAAGGCTTCCAATGAAACTTTACAAATGTAGACTTGTTTCGCTCGTTAACGAACCTAAAGGTATGGACGCCGAACCCTTCCATCATTCTAAAGGAACGCGGGATTGCCCGATCGGACATCAGCCACATGATCATATGAGCCGACTCCGGCATTAGCGATATAAAATCCCAAAAAGTATCGTGTGCTGATGCCGCCTGTGGCATTTCATTGTGCGGCTCCGGTTTTACCGCATGGACGAGATCGGGAAACTTAATCGCATCCTGGATAAAGAATACCGGCATGTTGTTGCCCACGAGATCAAATACGCCTTCATCTGTATAGAACTTGACGGCGAATCCACGCACGTCACGCGCCATATCGGTCGACCCACGCGACCCTGCGACGGTCGAGAACCGAACGAAAACGGGCGTCTCTACGCTTGGGTCCTGGAGAAAGCCCGCTTTTGTCCATTTTGCCATTGGTTCATACACCTGAAAGACACCATGTGCTCCGGAACCCCTGGCGTGAACGATGCGTTCAGGAATGCGCTCATGATCGAAATGCGTGATCTTTTCACGCATGATGAAATCTTCGAGCAGTGTTGGACCTCGATTGCCCGCTTTCAACGAGTTTTGATTGTCATTGATGCGGACCCCCTGATTCGTTGTCAAAAATTCGTCCGCTCCGTCTTCCTTGTTGGTTTCCAGATCAACCTGCTTGAGGCTTACGTTAGTATTTTTTTTCTTTGTTACCATGTTTCCCTTATAATGCCTGTCATATTGCCTAGCTGTGTAACGTTTCAGTGGAAGATTCGAAGCGAATCTTTTCGCTTTCCATTTGGGCACCTAGCTCCTCGAGCGTGTCTGCCGAGAAGTGTTTCCGGACCGCCGGAAACATCTCTCCCTCTTCTTCCTTAACGTGATGCCGCACGTCTTCGATAAGTTTTGTTAACAACGGCTCAAACTTCGACGCGTCAGCAGAAACGGCAGAAAGCTCCCCGAGAAAGCACTTCATACCGAGATGCTCCTGAATCGCCTCTGCAGTAAGTTCTATCAGCTTCTTGTCACCCTCGGATTGCAGTGTTGGGTAGAAGATACTTTCCTCTATCCAAGCATGAGCCTCAAGCGAGGCTTTTATCTCAGAAAAAATCTCCCTTTTCTTAGCTCGGCTTGCGGCTTCCGAGTCCTTAAACATACGTTCCACTTTCTTGTGGTCCGCCATCAGCTGGTTTATAGCGTCCATATATACATCTTTCCAAAGAATAGTTATGCAACTATAAATTATTGCGTTTGAGGCTTTTGTCTTCTGGATTACAATTACCGGGAAAGTTTATAAAACGAACGCTTTTTTGATGCAATCGAGTATGGGGGATTCAGGTATCAGTAATAGACTGAATATACTCTAATCCCCTTGGCTAAATTGTTTTCTATCACTCAAGCCCAGTAAAATTGATGCCTGTAAGATTTTGATCGATAACCATGATCTTCGGCGTGAAGCGATATCGTTTTGACGAAGCCGTTATCGTGTAGCTCCCCGTCGGAGTATCGCTGAATGTGTAAATCCCGAATGAACTTGTCCTCTCCGTTCGACGGTTGTTCTGCGAATCGACCAATACCACTACCGCATTTCGAAGCGGCAGGCCCGTCGTTGTCGTCACCGTGCCAGTGATAGAAACATTGCTCACTGGCGCCGCCGGCCCTGTAAATACATATATGGTACCCGCATTCGTGCCCACGGGGGTATCATCTTCCGGAGCGGCGACAAAAATGGTATTGCCGCTGATCAGAACGGTTTGACCGAATCGGTCTCCGCCAGATCCATTGGTCGCTGTAAGCTTTTGCTGTTGTGTCCAGGAGCCTTCGCTTCTCAGATAAAGGTACGCTGCTCCCGCCTGTGTGCCGAGCTCATCTTCTTCAGGCGCTCCTACCACGACCCTATCACCGTCGATTGCAACGGATGATCCAAATCGATCATCTAACTCCGCATCTGCCGCCCCGAGTTTCTGCTGCTGCGTCCAGACTGTGCCGCTCCGCGTATAGACATATGCAGAGCCGGTGTTCGCGGCGGTCGTATCGTCCGTGTAAGCTCCGACTACTATCGACTCTCCGCTAATAGCGACCGACCAACCGAACTGATCTGCGCCTGCTCCATCCGGCGGGGCAATTTTTTGCTGCTGCGACCACACAGTTCCGCTTCGAACAAAAATGTAGATTGATCCGGAATCACTCGGAAACTCATCATCGAACGGCGAACCAAAGACGATCGTTTCGCCGTTGATCGCGACAGAAAAGCTGAATCTGTCATTGGCAGCGACATCAGCCGGAACGATCTTTTGCTGTTGAGCCCAGACGGTACCGGTTCGCAAATAAACGTACGCCGCACCGGAATTAGCGATCGCACTGTCGCCAAATACAGTTCCTACAACGGCTGTATCACCATCGATTCCCACGGAATTCCCGTATCTATTGTCGGCTGCCCCATCCGAAGCTGTTAGTTTTGCTTGCTCTGTCCACGTCGTGCCGCTTCGTACGAATATATAAGCCGATCCGGCAGATGATCCGCCGTCATCGTCACCCCAGGCTCCAACGATCGCCGTATCACCGTCGATAGCTACGGCATAGCCAAAGTTGTCTCCGCCGACTCCATCTGATGCGGTCAGGTTTGCCTGCTGAGTCCAGCCATTGCCGTTACGTACATATATATAGGCAGAACCCGCCGAAGAACCGCGATCGTCGTCTCCATACGCACCGACGATAGCCGTATCTCCACTCATAGCAACCGCCGATCCGAACAGATCGCCAAGTTGGGAATCGGATGGGTTTAGAGGAGCTTGTACCCACGGTGTCGCTGTCGGCCCCGGAGTTGGAGTCGGCGTCGGCGTCGGTGTTGGCGTTGGCGTTGGAGTTGGAGTCGGCGTTGGTGTTGGCGTTTCACCGGCAGCTACGTTGTAGATCTCGCCAACGACCGGGAACGCATTCGCAATGCCGGTACTTAGATTCGTCTGGTTATTCGTCAGATTTAACCCTGCGGTTCCCGTCCCCGCACCGAGCGTTGCGGTCACGATCCACGAATTATTACCGCTTCCGCTTTGAACTACAGAGGTAACATTGCCCGTAACACTTCCAGTCCTCACGAGAGTAAAATGACTCGGTGCGAGCCCCGTCAGCTGAGCCGCATCGGCCGGGTCGCTCGTATTCAGCGAAACTGACCAACGGGCGGTAGAGCTAGGAGTTCGCGGATTCGGATCCAATCTCGTTATTGGGTTCAACCTCACACGGCGACGAATTTCCCACCCAAAGTTATCGAGCGGGCCGCCGGCAACGTTCATCACGCTCCCAGGCGGATTATTGCTGAAAAAGTCACCTGCATTCGTTGTGCGGAAAAATAGGTCAGCGCTCGACCCCGCTTCTGGAGGATTAAAAAATCCACCACCGATATTGTTCATCTGAGCCTCGGTCGCCGTCGCTCCTTCAGCCCGGTCAAATGTGACTCCGGCCCAAATCTTATTGACCGAAAAGGTGACCTGGAGTTCCGGGGTCAGCCGAACCATTATCGGCTGACAGATCGTCCCGCTCAGAGGAATGAAAGCCGCAAAGTTGTACCCCGCGATCAAATCCCCCGGAGCTCCGCCATTATCCTTATAAAAACGGATCAGCGAACGCACTGTGACCGTTCCGGAATTAGTGCTGCAAACAAGCCAGATGAAAGAACCGAGATTGTGTGGGGCCGTCCCTGTAAAAGTAAGATCGTCCGCGACCAGGCGGGTGACGCCTCCGACCTGTCCTCCGTTAGGATAGATAACGGAGGAGAAGGCGGATGGATTTAAGTTTGCATAGATCGACGCAGGATCGGCTACCTCCGGCCTGTAGCCGACAACGGCCATCGACGGTTCTTCCGATCCTCTAGCATAGGGGAAGATTGGGAGCCCCTCGACGATAGGTATTGGCGGCAAAAACTCTACTTGTTCCCTCGACACCTCGAAGATCCGTACGCCGTCATTTTCCTGAGCCGAGATACTGCCCCAGAAACTAAAAAATACGATCGCAACAAACAATAAACTCGCCTCAAAACTGCCCTTCCTAAATGTTCCTCGATATGTATTCATTTCACTTCCCCTATTATAAGATCTCCGCACTGCCCTCGCGGCCTAAGTCATAGTTTTGCGGTTCTATATATAAATGCGAAGAATCAGTGAAAACAACGCCATAATTTCTCGAAGAAAAATGAGTTGGTCAAAGAAAGGTGAAAAAAACCTCTCGCTCTGCTTTTTTTAGTTTATTTTCCACACCCTCGGCTTGCAGTTTCGATTGAGAGTCTGAAGTTGGTGAGAATTTCACCATCGTTGTTAGATTTCGAAATGCCAAAAAACGCAAGTCTTGACAACTAAATCAACTAAGGGGCGAGATGATCGTGTCCAGGTTAGCTTCAAAGTCGTGAGAGTGGGATCAACTCGTGTAGACAGACGTTCTCTGTATTGTATATTGTTGAAGGTGGATTTGAGTTCGCTATTTATAGTTTCTCTGTTCTGATGCTATTAGTGTAACGATCTTCTATACGATCCACGGAAACCGAAGCTGGAAATCTAAGGTTTAATCAGAATGAGACTCCCCCCTCGTCTTGATGCCATAATTGATGCAAAAAATCTTACGAGCTTTAATTGTAGAAGACTCTCCCAGAGATGAAGCTCTATTGAAGCGCCATCTACTCTCTGCCGGTTACGACCTTACCGCATGGCAGCGTGTAGATACACCGGCTGAAATGAGGACGGCACTCACGTCTTCTGAATGGGACATCGTACTATGCGACTATGTGATGCCCCACTTCGATGCTCTGAAGGCTTTAGCTCTTCTGCGTCAGACCGGTATAGACATTCCGTTCATTATCATTTCCGGCACGATAGGCGAGCAGGTTGCCGTCGAGGCAATGCTCAGCGGAGCACACGATTATCTATCCAAAGACAATCTAACCCGTCTGGTCCCTGCGATCGAACGGGAGTTGAAACAAGCCAACAATCGCCGTGAATTGCGCGCGACCGATGTCGCACATCGTATCAGCGAGGAACGTTACCAAACCTTATTCGAATACGCGCCTGACGGCATTATTACTTCCAGTCCTGATGATTACTACCTCGATGCTAACGCCAGCATGTGTCAGATGCTTGGTTACAGACACGACGAGCTGATAGGCATGCATGCCTCGGACATCGTGATCAGATCGGAGGTCCGAGAACTCGACTCGCAATTTGCTCTTGTACAAACTACGCCAGACTATAACAACGAGTGGCATTTCCGCCGCAAAGACGGTTCCGTATTTCCCGCCGAGGTGATCGCCACTATTATGCCCGACGGCAATCTGCTGGCGATGATCCGTGACATAACTGATCGTAAGGCAGCCGAGCAACAACTGCAGCTTCACTCGGCGTTACTCAACTCGATCGGACAGGCTGTGATCGTTACCGATTCGGCGGGAATTATAACGTATTGGAATGGGTTTGCCGAGAGTACGTACGGCTGGCCGTCGTCCGAAGTCCTCGGCCGAAACATTGTCGATGTCACTGTGACGCAGGCGACTCGTGCACAGGGCATCGAAATACTTGAGGCTTTAAAGCGCGGCGAAAGCTGGTCGGGCGAATTTATCGTTCAGGACCGGAAAGGTACTTCCTTTCCCATTTTTGTGACGAACACACCGCTAATGGACGCGGAGGGCAAGGTCGAGAGTATTATTGGCATTTCGCTCGATGTTACCGAACGTAAACAGGCCGAAGAAAAGCTTCGTGAGAGCGAATCGTTGCTTTCATCGACACAGAGAATCGCCCACATTGGAAGCTGGGTCATGGAACTGTCTGATTCCCGGACTATGGAGACGGCGAAAGAGTTTTGGTCAGACGAGCACTATCGGATCTTTGGTTTTGAGCCGGGTGAGGTCGAAATTACCAACGAGCTCTTTTTCAACTATGTGCATCCCGACGACCGGGACCAGCTCAGTGAAGTACTACGCGATGCGATCGAAAACGGGCAGCCCTTTGCCATTGAACATCGCATTATCCTGCCCGATGGCGGCGAACGCACAGTGCAGGCTATGGCGGAGATCCTTGTTGATGATAAAACCGGCAAACCTTTGAAACTGCTCGGCTCGGTGCAGGACATTACCGAGCGTAAGCGCGTGGAGGAGGCTCTGCGGGAAAGCGAAAGGGCGGAGCTCGCCGCGGCCGCGACGCAATCATCCATTCTCAATGCCCTGCCCCCGCACATCGCACTTCTCGACGCGCAGGGGGTGGTTCTCTCGGTAAACGAAGCCTGGCGGCGGTTCGCCACGGCCAATGTACTGCAAGGCCCCGAGTTTGGCGTCGGCCAGAACTACCTCGAAGTTTGCACCAGCGCCCAAGGCGATTGCGCCGAAGAAGCGGAGGACGCGGCCCGCGGCATTCGCAGGGTGCTCAGCGGCGAGGCCGAAGAGTTTACCCTCGAATATCCCTGCCATTCCCCCGCCGAGAAGCGCTGGTTCCGGTTGATGGTCACTCCCTTGCATGAGGACCGGCTCTCCGGCGCCGTGGTGATGCACGTCAATATCACGGAACGCAAACTGGCCGAAGAAGCTCAGCGGGAATCAGAGGAGCGGCTCCGCCTTTTGTTCGATCAGATGAAGGACGGATTTTATTACAGCACCCCGGATGGACAGCTACTCGATGTAAATCCCGCGATGGTAGAAATGTTCGGATATTCGAGCCGGGAAGAAATGCTGAACGTGGACGTGACGCGTGATCTATATTTTTCCCCCGAAGAGAGAAAAAGTCAGACTTTGGACGACGATAAGGACGAATCCGGGGTCTACCGAATGCGCCGGAAAGATGGTTCCGCGATCTGGGTCGAAGATCGCGGGAAATATAAATATGACGAGGAAGGCAAGATCGCATTTCATCAGGGCCTCCTGCGCGATGTAACGGAACGTAAGACGGCGGACGAAAAGTTGGCAAGGAGCGAAGAACAATATCGCGATCTTGTTGAAAACAGTCGCGAGATGATCTGCACGCACGATTTGGAGGGGCGGCTACTATCACTAAACAGGGCGGCAGTTGAAGTCATTGGCTACAACCCTATGGACGACGGCGGTGGAAAATATCTCAGCGATATATTGGTGCCTGAATTCCGGGACCAGTTCCCTGATTACCTTGCTCAAATTCGCCGCGACGGTTTTGCCGATGGTTTGATGTTTATACTAACGGGGACCGGTCAGCGCCGCATTTGGGAATATCACAACACCCTTCGTACGGAAGGGGTTGCAGTCCCGATAGTGCGAGGGATGGCCCGCGACATCACCGACAGTAAGCGGGCCGAGGATGAACGGCAGCTGGTTTTTGACATTACTCAGGGCGTTTTGACGACACCCGATCTTGCTGAGTTGTTCAAACTTATTCACCGCTCTATCGGTAAACTAATGTACGCGGGGAATTGCTTCATCGGGCTTCATGACCGGGCAACTGATCTATTGCATTTTGAGTACTGGGCCGACAAGTATGATCCTGTTCAACCACCCCAGCCGCCTGGCAAAGGATTCGCCAACTATGTGCTGCGCACCAATCAACCTCTGCTACTGACGTAGGAACTCAAAGATCGAATGTATAGGTCAGGCGAAGTGGAGCAGAGCGGGAAATCCTCTGCTTCCTGGTTGGGTGTGCCACTGCGGACGCCGTCGGGCGCCCTTGGTGTCTTGGTAGTACAGCACTACGAGGACGACCAAGCGTATAGCCAGCGCGATCTTGAGATTCTTACTTC
>JBBQTV010000115.1:0-11759 GCA_038212935.1 Pyrinomonadales bacterium
TCGATCTCGAGCTCTACGTGGCCAAATTTACCGCGGCCGCCCGACTGCTTCTTGTATATTTCTTTGCCAGGTGCTCCGGCCGTGATCGTTTCACGGTAGGCAACCTGCGGTTTACCGACATTCGCCTCGACACCAAACTCACGCTTCATTCGATCGACGATGATCTCAAGGTGAAGCTCGCCCATACCCGCAATGATCGTCTGACCGGTCTCGTGGTCGGTATTGACCTGGAAACTCGGGTCTTCCTGAGCAAGACGGTTGAGGGCAACGCCCATTTTGTCCTGGTCCTGACGAGTTTTTGGCTCGACCGCAACTCGAACAACCGGTTCCGGAAAGTCCATCGACTCAAGGATGATCGGCTTCGATTCGTCCGAGACGGTGTCGCCGGTCGTGGTATTTTTCATACCGCCGATGGCTACTATCTCTCCAGCCGATGCGGTTTCGACGTCTTCACGCTTGTTGGCGTGCATCAGCATCAAACGGCCGACGCGTTCTTTCGAGTCTTTGATCGTGTTCGTTACGTACGAACCCGAGGTCACCGTTCCCGAATAGATACGCACAAAAGCGAGCTGGCCTAAGTGCTTATCTGCCATTAACTTAAACACCAAACCCGAAAACGGTGCTTTATCATCTGGCGGCCGACTTTCGATCTCGTTCGTTTTCGGGTTTGTGCCTTCGATGGCAGGAATATCAAGCGGGCTGGGAAGAAAATCGACGACGGCGTCGAGCAGCGTCTGGACGCCTTTGTTCTTGAATGCGGAGCCGGTAAATACCGGAACGATCTTCATTGCCAACGTTCCCTTTCGAAGAGCGACGCGAAGTTCATCTTGTGAGATCTCCTCGCCTTCGAGGTATTTCATCATCAGATCGTCGTCGATCGCAGAAATGGCTTCGACAAGTTTTTCGCGGGTCGCTTTTGCTTCGTCGAGAAGGTCAGCGGGGATGTCGGTGACGTCGTACTTTGCACCTTTTGTTTCGTCATTCCAGACGAAGGCTTTCATTGTGATCAGATCGACAACGCCTTTGAAATGCTCTTCCAAACCGATCGGGACCTGCATTGCAACGGCATTTGCGCCGAGACGGTCAAGGATCGACTGAAAGCTTCGGTCAAACGAGGCACCTGCACGATCAAGCTTATTGATAAAGCAGATACGCGGGACGCCGTATTTATCGGCCTGACGCCAGACGGTCTCGGATTGCGGTTCCACACCGGCAACGCCGTCAAAAACGCAGACTGCACCGTCCAAAACGCGAAGGGACCGCTCTACTTCCATAGTGAAGTCAACGTGTCCCGGTGTATCGATAATATTAATGCGATGCTCGACGTTATTACGCGTCCAGAAACAGGTAGTGGCAGCGGACGTGATCGTAATGCCGCGCTCTTGCTCCTGCTCCATCCAGTCCATGGTCGCGGTCCCTTCGTGGACCTCGCCGATCTTGTGCGAAACACCTGTGTAGAACAAAATGCGCTCGGTCGCCGTGGTCTTACCCGCGTCGATATGGGCCATGATGCCGATGTTTCTAAATTTGTCTAATGAAATCTTAGCCATTTTGTTAGTTGTCGGTGGTCAGAGGACGGTGACCAGAAACTTCTGATCACGGCCTGCAGACCACTGGCCACTGCCTAGAATCTGTAATGCGCGAACGCCTTGTTGGCTTCTGCCATGCGGTGAACGTCGTCTTTCTTCTTGACCGCTCCGCCGCGTCCCGTTGTCGAATCGAGCAGCTCGCCGACCAAACGGTCGACCATCGTCTTTTCGCTGCGATTTCGCGAGTTGCCGACTATCCATCGGATCGCGAGCGTATTTCGCCGGTCACGCGTGACCTCAAGCGGGACCTGATAGGTCGCACCGCCGATACGCCGCGATTTGACCTCAACGGTCGGAGCGACAGTATCTACTGCTTTCTTAAAGAGTTTGAGCGGCTCTTCGCCGGTCTTCTCTTCGATCTTCGTCATCGCTTCGTAAAAGATCGCCTCGGCAACTGCTTTCTTGCCCTGCCACATCATTCCGTTGATGAATTTCGTCACCAACTGGCTGTTGTAGATCGGATCCGGAAGGACGTCTCGTCGTGCTGCAACTCTTCTTCTTGCCATAACTTTATCGGTATCAGCGATTTGTGGTCAGCATAAGCTGGCCACGGCCACTGCTATTTAGCTCCCTTCGGCCGCTTGGCACCGTACTTCGAACGGGCCTGATTACGATTAGCAACACCCGACGCATCGAGCGTTCCGCGGATGACGTGATAACGAACACCCGGAAGATCCTTCACACGGCCGCCGCGGATGAGCACGATCGAGTGCTCCTGCAGGTTATGGCCGATACCCGGAATATAAGTAGTAACTTCGATCTGGTTTGTCAGGCGGACACGGGCGACCTTACGCAAAGCCGAGTTCGGCTTCTTCGGTGTCGAAGTGTAAACACGGGTGCAAACGCCGCGTTTCTGCGGGTTTGCCTGCAGAGCCGGGCTGGCTGTCTTGTATTTGACCCTTACGCGGCCTTTTCGAACCAATTGATTAATAGTCGGCATCTTTATCTCTGTTTGAGTACCGCGTTTCGGCGGTTTTCCTTTCCTATTTAAAAGGCAAAAGAATTCTCTTACCTGACTCTTGCCGAAAACCTGTTCCGGCAGTTAGCTCAAGCAGCATTTAGCTGAATGAATTAGTAAATAATTATGTATCCTAGAAAGCCAAACTTTGCTGTAGCGTGGTAACGGAGAGCAGGACATTTAAGTCCGCATTTTATTCCGGGTATCGTTGGTGCGATACCGTTTACGCTACAATTACTGCTTAGGCTTTCAAACATCTGCGTCCCGATTTGCTTCCAAACCGCACAACAGCCCAGACCGTCAAAGTCCGAAACTCTAGATATTATGATTTTGGATAATTAGTGTCAAGCCAACAACCGCAAACTTCACCAAAAAAGCTCTGTTATCAAAAAATTCGCAAAAATCCGATCCAGATAACAATTTCCTGACGCCAGATAACGTGTAGGTGGCCAAGATAACGCGATGTTCAGGAATTGATAACATGCTTTTCCCGGCGCTCCCGATCTGCGTTGCAAATCCTATCCCTTCCTTTCCTGCCCTTCCGATCCTTCGACCCCAATTTCCTTTCCTGCCCTGTCGGTCCTTCGACCCCCATTTCCATTCCGATCTTGCCAAACGCCGACAACCTTTCCAACCGTTCCATTTGTCGTTGAAGCTGCAACATTGCGGCGAATAGACTACAGCCATCGACGGAAATCGCCGTTGACGAAATGAAGAACCAAAAAGGAGAAAGTATATGGATGCAAACTGGAAAGAGTTCGAGCTGGGCCCGGCGAGGCGCGGGTCTCTGCACGTCACGTTGGACGCAAAGGGGAATATTTTGATCGGGGCGGTGGCATTCCGCCAGATGGGAAGCCCGCTCGCGGCGGTTCTGCTCTTCGACAAGGGAAAACGTTTGATCGGCATTCGGCCGGTTCCCCCGGAGACCTACAACGCGTTTCCGATGCTGGCGATGACATGGGGACGTCATCGCGTGATCCGAGCCAATCGGTTCATGCGGCATCACGGCATAAGGGTAAGCAAGCGGATGGCCTTCACCGAATCGCGGGTGAATGATTCGATGCTCATCCTGGACCTTAACTGCCTGCAGCACCTCAATTGGTGTATTGACAAGGAAAACGAGACGAAAAACGATGGATCCCGTTAACGAAAGATATGAGGCGATGCTCGCCGACGCGAAAGAGCTTTATCTGAAATACAATGGTCGGCGGCACGAGCTGATCGAACGCGAGATGCGCAACCGCGGGTGGACGTTCTACCGCGAAATGCTCTACATAAACCGGCGTTCGGGCAAGCGGAGTAAAGGCTTGCCCGAAAAGTACGGCTGGAAAGAACTGCTGAAGCACGAAAAACCTGCACTGCCGACCTTTGGACGTGAAACGTTCCCGTCGTGGCTGCGACAGGAGTTTCCCGAATGGACTTGGGGATGGCGGTACCAGCGGTATGTTTATGAGAGGTTGGGGCGGGTGACGGCGGGAAAGTGTAAGCGGCTGATGATCTTTATGCCGCCACGGCACGGTAAGAGCGAGATGGTGACGGTGCGGTATGCGGCGTGGCGTCTGCTTCGCGACCCGAAGCTGAATTTGATATTGGGCAGCTACAATCAGCGGCTGGCGAATCGGTTCTCGCGGAAGTTGCAGAGAGTGTTCACCGAGGGACAAAGGGCAAAAGAGATTCATCCACAGATAAGCACAGATAAACACAGATCTAATAAATCGGCTCTTATCGGTGTTCATCCGCTTTCATCTGTGCACAGACTTTCTTCGAAAGCAGTTAATCCACAGATGGACACAGATAAACACAGATCTAATGAAACGGCTCCAATCGGTGTTCATCCGCTTTCATCTTTGGATGGACTTTCTTCACGAAGTCCGCATTTCAAGCCGATGCAATCTGTTTCTGAGTGGGAAACTTCGGGTGGCGGGCTTGTTCGGGCGGTTGGTGCGGGTGCGGGGATCGCGGGTTTTGGAGCGGGGCTGATCATTATTGACGATCCGGTGCGGAACCGGGCGGACGCCGAGAGCGAGACGTTTCGCGATAAGGTCTGGGATTGGTTCAACGACGACATCTATACGCGGTTGGAGCCGAACGCGGCGATCATTCTGATCCAGACGCGGTGGCACGAGGACGACCTGGCCGGGCGTCTATTAAAGGAGCAGGAGGATGGCGGCGAGAAATGGGAAGTGATAAAGCTGCCCGCGATCGCCGAAGCGGGCGACGCGATCGGCCGAAAGCCGGGAGCGGCGCTTTGCCCGTCGCGATACAGCCTATCAGCGCTGGAGCGGACCCGGAAAAAGCTCGGGGCGTATTCGTTCGCGGCGCTTTATCAGCAAGATCCGGTGCCGGCGACGGGTGGAATATTCAAGCGGGCGTGGTTCAAGAACGTTGTCGATGCGGCGCCGCCGAATCTGCAATGGAAACGCGGCTATGACCTGGCCATTTCGACCAGAACCTCGGCGGATTACACGGCGAGCTTTCGGTGTGCTTATGATCGCGACGGGAGTCTTTATATAGCAGACGGTTTTCGCAAGCGGATGGAGTACCCCGATCAGCGGCGTTACATTATTGAGCGGATGCGTTCGGAAGCGGGGACGGAGCATTGTGTCGAGGCCGCTCTGCACGGCAAGGCTTTGGTCCAGGACCTGCGGAGCGATCCCACACTGCGGCGGTTTCCGTTCAAGGAAGTTCGGGTCGATGCGGACAAGCTCACGCGGGCCCTCGCCTGGCTAAACCTCGCCGAAGCCGGAAAGCTTTACCTCGTCCGCGGCCCGTGGATCGACGATTTCATCAACGAAGTCTGCCGCTTCCCCTCCGCCCAACACGACGACCAAGTAGACGCCGTCTCACTAGCCGTCTCAATGCTAACCGCGTCAACGAAATTTAAGGCGTTTGGTTTTTAGGGCGGCGATGAATACGACGTTTCGCAGAAAACAATCGTCAATACGTATAGGATTTGTCGCCAAAGGCGACGGATATCAAAGCCTAGGGTGTAATGAGCGATAGCGAATGGAACCCTAGGTGTATCGAGACGAGGGCCCGTCGCTGAAGGCGACGAACAAATTGTTCGCAGCAAATGATTGATTTTGATTCATGCTTATATTTATCGTCACGTCCGTCCAATCAAATTTTATCTTTGATCAATCCCAACAATATCTCTCATCGAAATCCACCTCATATTTCCGGAACCACGCCCGCATTTCGTCCTCGAAATCATGCTTTTTGTGATGTTCTTTTTGCTCACGGATGTACCGCGAAATTGCCGGTATCTGCGATTCGCCGATCGAGAACGCCCCGTAACCACGTTGCCAGTAAAACGACGCGACCCCTTGCTTTTTCATCCACAAAGAAGTGCTTCGCTTTACGTCTCCGACCAATTCGCCAATGTCTGATCGCGTCATCGAACCTAGTAAATGAGCATGATTTGCCGTTCCGCAGCCGATCAACAGCCGAGCGTCATTATTTTTAAAGATCCCGCTAATATAAGCGTAAAGCTCCGGCTCGACCTCCGGCGTGATCAGATCCGTCCGACTCTTAGTGGAAAAAACAATGTGGACGTAGAGCTTTACAATTGATTGAGGCATATCGGTGAGGATAATCGACGGGACGAAGATAGCATGACCGCACGTCCCAGCCAAAATGCGTCGGGCTAGATTGTGAGTGTTTCATCGTCGCCAACGGCGACAAACGTCAGAGCCTAGGTTGGAGTGAAACGGAACCCTAGATAAGTCAAACGTCGCTTCGCTTCCTGAATGCGAAACGTTCCACGCCCGGCGTCGATCGACGACGAAATTTGTTTGTCGCCTTCAGCGACAGAATTTGTTTCGATCTACCTAGGGTTCCGCTCGATGACTCGCTTCACCCTAGGCTTTGATATCCGTCGCCCTTGGCGACAAAACCGGTCCGCTCCGATGAACCTCCTACTGGGAGGTAACTGTATTGAAATCTGGTGGGTGGTCCTAGCAGATTGTTTCATTTGTTTATATTTGGTTAAATGGTCGTTTGCTTTGGTTGAGGGTTTTTGGACTTATGGATAACGCATTTATTGAAGGGCTTGAGGGGTTTTCGGAGAGTGATTGGCTGGCGGTGGTTGAGGCGATCGCGGGGGACGTGCATGAGGTTGACCGGAACGCGGTGCAGATCTGGTTTCGGTTTTATCCGCTGGACCTGGTCCGCTATCTGGAATCGGCCGACGACGTCGAACTGGCGATGAGGACGATGGTGATGAAAGGCGACTTTGGGTTGCTGGACAAGATCGACACCTCGCACCGATTTCTATACGGCCACCGATTTTGGCCGCAAACGCGTGCGGCCGTGCTGGCGCGTGCCGAATCCGGTTCGCCGATGTCGGACCTTGCGACCGAGATCCGCGGCATTGCGAAAGCGATCGCCACCGACGCCAAGGCGAAAGAATCGCTGACGCTCGGGATCGCCGCCGTGGGGCTGATGACTCTGGTTCAGGCCGGATTTGATGAGCTGAAAGCATCGTCGGGCGTTTCGGAAAAGCCTTCGGGCCTGATGACCAAATCGCCGGACGCGATAGTCGCCGAGCGGGCAAAGGACGATTCGCAGGGCATACTCGGATTTTTGAAGACGATCGATAAGGAATTTTCGGTCGCGTTTCGTGCGTTTGCCTATGAGGGCAAGTTCCCTGTCGTTACCGAAGAAGAGATCGCGTCGGCTTCGCAGAAGGACCGTTCGCGCGAGTGGCAGGAGTTTGATTCGCGATGCTGGGAAGGCCCGGTTCCGGTCGAATGCACGTCGGCTTCGTGCGGCACTTGCTGGGTCGGCGTTCTGGGCGGCGAAGGTAAACTTTCGGCTCCGTCCGCACGCGAACGCAAGGCGATGAAGGTTTTCGGCTACAACCAGCCGGAGGACGAGAAGCCGTTTCTGCGACTGGCGTGTCAGGCGAAAGCCACCGGCAACGTGACGCTCGTCATTCCGCCGTGGAATGCCGTCTTTGGCAAAAAGGTGCGTGGCGGCATCGAAGAACTCGAGCTCGAACCAGTAACCTCCTCTGCCAAAAAGCTCCGCGAAACGATCGCCTCGGCTGGGAATAGTGAGTAAGAGTTTTCACCACCGAGACGCAAAGACGATTCGACGGGAGCTGGAAAAGTGTACCTGACCCGGTTCTTGGCGACAGATCTCTGTAATCTCTGCGTCTCGGCTGTTTAAATATACTCTTCGTCTGAGTAGCACCACGCCCACGCCTCGCCGGGTTCCATCGACATGATCAACGGATGTTCGGTCGCATGAAAATGTGCCGTCGCGTGTTTGTTCTTTGAAGTGTCGCAACAGCCGACGTGGCCGCAGACGAGACACATTCGCAAATGTACCCAGTCTTCGCCGAGCCGGAGACAATCTTCGCAGCCTGCCGCACTCGGATAAACCGCTTGGATCTGATCCAAATGCCCGCAGACCGAATCGTCGACCTCTGGTTGATACGTGTATTCCCTTTCGACATCGATCATGGTTCGTTTAGTTCCCGTTTGGTTTGCGGTTCTGAATCCGACAGCCGTCGCCACAGCTGTTTCAATAGGTTCTTCCCCGGCGGTTCGCTTAGACCGGAATGTCGCGGCGTTTCTTGCGAATGCTTCGGTCGGGCCGGAAAGCACGAGCTCGTCGCCGATCTCGAGCCGGAACGAATCGTCGGGATCTTTGAGAACTTCCCCGCCGCGTTTTAGTTCACCAAAAGTCAAACCGCTGTTGCGTATCTCGAGCTCGCCGATCGTCATACCGACCGCCGCCGAATTCTCACGAACCGTTACCGTGCGAGAATCGAAACAATCTTCGCCCGGCTGGCACTTGAACTCGGAGTTCTGCATCGCGATATTTTCGGTCATCAATGCTGCATAACCGTTCTTGCGGGCGAGGTCTTCTAATCGGTCGATCTCTTCGGCCGGGATACGGTATTCGCTAAGCACCTCGCCGAAGAGCTGGACGACGGATTCGAACTCTTCTGAGATCACCTCATCGGCACCGGCTTCGATCAAATGCTCGGCGTCGGTCGTATATCGCGTGCGCACAACGATACGCATCGTTGGATTGAGCTGGCGTGCGACCGATGTTATTCGGTGTGCTTTCGCCGGATTGTCGTCGGCGATGACAAGCATCTTCGCTTTCTCAATGCCGATGTGATTTAGCAGAAACGGCTTGGTCGCATCGCCGCGGATCACCGGCAGGCCTTCGGACTCGGCCTCGTTCGCACCGTCCGGACTAAGCGTTGTGATGATGTATGGAATTCCTGAACCGGCAAGCACACGGACCAGAGATCGCGCCGCCTGGCCGTAACCCGCGATGATCACGTGGTCCTCAAGACCAAGATCGTGCCCGGCGAGTTCTTGTTCGTTATCGTCCGGCATTGCCGCCAGGTCATGTTTCTCAACGATCCTGGCGGAAAGCCGGCCGCCAAGCTTCATCATTAAAGGCGTTGCGACCATCAGCACGACAGTTGTTGCGATGAACGCTTGCGAACCTGCTGCACCGGCTCCGGCCGGAAATAAGCCGACCTCGCGCCCGGCACGTTCGAGTACGAAAGAAAACTCACCGATCTGCGCAAGTGTTAATGCAGACGCCGCAGCGAATGGCGTAGCATAGCCCAAAGCCCGGACGCTAATGAACGTTGTCGCCGCCTTGATCAGCAGAACGGCAACGATCGCGCCGATGACGATCGGAAGATTCTGAACGAGAAAGCCGACATCGAGCAGCATTCCGACCGATACAAAGAACGTTGCTGAAAACAGGATCTGCAGCGGCAGTGTTTCGCTCAAGGCATGTTGCGAGAAGCGGCTCTCGCTGACCATTAGCCCAGCGAGAAAGGCGCCGAGCGAAAGGCTGACACCGGCGAGGCTCGTCAGATACGCCGTTCCGAAACAGATGGCGATAACCGTGAGAAGAAATAGCTCAGGCGAACAGGTCATCGCGACTGCCTCAAGGATCTTTGGCATCACGCGGCGAGCGACAACGAGCACAACGGCGATGATCGCGACGGCGGTGCCTAGTGCGATTCCGATCTCCCCAAGTCCGCCGCCCGCTCCGCCCGAAAGTGTCGGTACGAGCAAGACCATCACGACGATCGCAAGGTCCTGAAAGATCAACAATCCGAGGGCGATCTGGCCGGGCTCAGAATTGGTTTCACCGCTATCGGCAAGCAATTTTAGTACTATCGCCGTCGAGCTGAGAGCGACCAACATTCCCGTAAAAATGCCGGTCTTCCAGTCGACTCCGAAGGCCGAAAGTACGATAACGGTCGCAAGTATAGACAGCCCGACCTGCATCATACCGCCACCGAAAATAAGGCGTTGAATGCGGGCGAGCTTTTCGAGGCTGAACTCGATGCCTATGGTAAACAAGAGCAGGATCACGCCGATCTCAGCTGTCGCATCGACCAACGCCTGATCTTGCACAAGCCCGAGAGCGTTCGGGCCTATCATCACGCCTGCCAGAAGGAACCCGACGATCGGCACGAGCTTCAATCGAAAGCAGATATATGCGATGACCGCACCCGCGACAATAAGCGCAGCCGTCTCCGCAAAAAACTGCGGCACGGCGCCGGCAGCGAACATCGTTGGCATCTCAATTACGAGCATTTTATCTCTGTGTATTTCTGATGCCTGAATTTTAATGCATTGAGGTTGAAAAATGATAATGAAGATCAGAATTTCAGAACCGGCACGGGTCGAAACGGCTGCCGACACATCCACCGACCGGCCACGGTGAGCAGGTTTTTGTGAAAGCCCTCGTTCGGAAATTCGTGTCGTTCGATCAGGTTCCGACGCGGAGTTTTCGCGTTGCTCCTCACCGGAGTGATCGACCTCGTAACCGACCTGGCAAATCCGCGCAAAGTCGTCGCTACTCTGCTGTGGGGCATTTCGGTGCAATCAGTTAATGGCAGCACGAAGACGGAATTGAAAAAAGTCGCTAAACTTGGACTGGATTCCTTTGATGCGTTTGTGAAACGATGACTATCTGGTGTCGTCGCAGCCCTGATCAATATGTCCGATAGCCGCTCTATCAATCCGGTGTTTCTCGTGCTCTTTGCGGTGCTGCTGTGGAGTACGGGCGGGCTTTTTATCAAGCTGACGGAGCTTGATGCGTTCTCGGTGAATCTGGGGCGAGGTCTGTTTGCGGCGATCGTTGTTGCGGCGTTTACGTATAAGAAAGGGCTGAAGCTGGACCGCTATACGCTGTTTGCATCGTTCCTTTATGCGGCGACGCTGACGTCATTCGTTTACGCGACTAAGAATACGACCGCAGCGAACGCGATATTTCTGCAATATACGGCTCCGGTTTACGTGCTTCTACTTGCGCCGTTCATCCTCAGCGAAAAGTTTCATTTGCGTGATCTCTTAACGGTCGTGCTGTGCCTCGGCGGGATGTCGTTGTTCTTTATCAACAATGCGTCATCGGCGACGGCGCCTGACCCGTTTGCGGGCAACATCGCGGGGCTTGTCTCGGGCGTCTGCTTCGGGCTTTACTTTTTGTTCCTGCGCCATCCGAAATCCGAGCAGCGAAATCCGGCCGTTTCAGTGTTTTATGGCAATCTGATCATCGTGCTCGTGATGCTGCCGTTCATCTATTCGTCGCCGCCGGCGGAGATAACGTTGAACGACCTGCTGGCCATCGCGTTTCTCGGAATTTTTCAGATCGGCATTGCATATATATTGTTTACGAAAGGGATCGCGGGGGGCGTACGGCCGCTGGATGCGAGCATCATCGGGTTTGTAGAACCGCTCATAAATCCTATCTGGGTGCTGCTATTTGTGGGCGAGACCCCGACCATTTGGGCGGTGATCGGCGGTGCGATCATCCTGGCCGCTATCCTCATCCACACGATCCGCCAATATGCCCGGCGAACGCCCGTAACGGCGGCCTAAACCATTAACAATTTGGAAATACTGTGATAATCTTTTCGAATAGTCCTAAAACGACGGCTTATTGACCGTTTACAATTTCAAGCTAATTAACGAACTCAGATATTTTGGAGAATCTTTTATGGCGGATCTAAGTGTCCTCGATAATGTTAAGAATAAAGAATTAAAACGCTGGGCGACCGACATGGCCGAGCTGTGCCAGCCGGATTCAGTTTATGTTTGCGACGGCTCGCAGGAAGAGTATGACCGGTTTTGTCAGGAAATGGTCGATGCCGGAACGTTCATCAAATTGAACGAAGAGAAGCGGCCGAACAGCTTCCTTGCCCGTTCGCATCCGTCAGA
>JBBQTV010000116.1:0-11759 GCA_038212935.1 Pyrinomonadales bacterium
ACGGGCTTGCCGTTGTAAGCAAAGGTCAGATCGCGAAACTCGATGCCGCCGCGAATAGTCGGTTGCGGTTCGATTCCGGGCTCGTCCATGATCGTCGGCTCGGTATCGAGCACCGTGTTGAATCGCTTTAGCGATGCCATACCGCGTTGGTATAGATTCACGACATAGCCGAGAGCGATGAGGTACCAGATCATCCGCTGCAGATACAAAATGAAGGCAGTAAACTCGCCGGCAGTTATCTCGCCATTGACAGCTTTCGGAATGCCGACGGCGACTATGATCACAAATCCGAGCCCAATAAAAAAGAACATCAGCGGACGCATCGCTGCCGAGAATTTTACGAGCTGCAGGTTGCGGGTCGCATATTCGTGATTCAGCTCTTCGAACTTGGCGATCTGTGCGTCTTCTTGAGCGTAGGCACGAACGACACGGACGCCGGTCAGATTCTCTTGCGCACGGGCCGTGATGTCGGAGAAGAATTCCTGTATCTTTTCGAAACGGACGTGTATCTGTTGGCCGAGATATTTGACCGTCAGCGAAACGAACGGCAGCGGTATCAGCACGAAGAGCGTCAGCGACACCGAGATGTTGAAAAGGATCGGCAGCGTGATCGCGAGCGCAAAGACCGCTTGAAAGCTATACAGGATCATCGGGCCGACGATCTGGCGAATGGCGGCGAGGTCGTTGGTCGCACGCGCCATCAGGTCTCCGACGCGTGTGTTCTGAAAGTAATCCAGCGGTTGGTCGATCAGCGAAGCGTAGAAATCGCGACGCATATCAAACTCGATGTGTCGCGATGTATTTATCAGCAACCGCCGCTGAAGGAAGAGGAATACGCCGCTCATGAGATTTACACCGAGGACGATCAGCGGATAATAGATCGCTTTCTCCCACGTAATCCCGGCACCAAGGTCATCGACCGCCATGCCGATGATCGATGGCACAAGCAGGCCGAAGCTCATCGACATTAGGATAAAAAATACCCCGGCGAAGATCGGCCACTTATACGGCTTTATATAGGGTGCAAATCTGCGGAGCTGTTCCATCTAGACGGTCGTGTAACTTGAAATCCCGGTTGCAACGAGTTTGCCTTCAGCATTGACGACATCTGCCGTGACCGTAAATATCCGCCGTCCTGCCTTCACGACGCAAGCGGTGCATGTGATCTTCCCGTGGATGTGCGGTCGTAGGTAATGGACGGTCAGGTCGATCGTCGCGGTCATCACGTCGTCATCGAGATGCGAGCGGATGGCAAACGCCATCGCGGTATCGATCAGGGTTGCAGTGACGCCGCCGTGTAGAATGCCGCCCGGATGCCGCAGGTCGTCGCGCATATTTATCTCGACGACGGCCTCGCCGTGCGACATATCCACCATCTGCATACCGATGAGCTTTGAAAACGGCAGCTCGTTCACCATCTTCATTGCCCGGAGCTTTCTTTGCTCGAAAGTTTGGTCTGACATAATTTATCGTGCTGTAAGCTTTTCAAATTCGGCCGCGGCCACGCGTTTGAATCCATCCGGAACGGCGAAAATGCTATCATCGACAGCTGTTTTGACGTCGCGGAGTTCAATGACAGACGTGAGCATTCGCTGGCCGCCGCTGACGGAATAAAACTCCTGCTTGATCGGCATACCGAGCTCCTGACTGACATATATCAGAGCTTCCGACCCCGGCGAATCGTCGAAACTAACGCGGAAAACGGTCAGGCCGTTCTCACTGCCCGTTTCTTCAAATGCCGCGCCCATCCGCACATTCAGCAGCTGATCGGTAAAACCTGCGAACGGCCTATCGGGCGGCAAACTTTGGTCGAAATCCTGCTCCGTATAAACACGCTTGCCGGGAAGAATGCGATAAGCCTTGTCGGACTCGATCACGTTCATCTGGCCTTCGGTGCCGAGGCGGTGATCGGTCCGCCTGTTCATTCCCTTTCGTGCAGCGAAGGTCAGCGTTTCGATACCGCCCGCCCGCGTAACGAAAGTTGCCTGATACTCCGCCGGCTCTTTTGTAGCAAACGGCAGCGTGCTAATGGGTTCCGCGATCTGCGGTTCCGGCGTTTCCTGATCGCTCGTCGCCGACCCGCAGCCCTGAAGCAGCAGCAATAACAAACATAGGCTGACGGAGAAATTAGCGGGATTTGACAAACGCATTCGGTTATTCGAATTTTATCATAATGACCAATGGACGGCTGATGCGCGGATGAGTTTGAAGAAATGGCAGGCTAAATTTTATGTGGCGGGGGCGTTGATCGTGCCGTTTTCGCCGCTGCTGTACCTGCAGGGCCAGATCACGCGGCGAAAGGTCGGCGTGCTGCCGGGAGCGGCCGGGCCGACGAGCGGCATCGTTGGCGACGAGGGCGAGCCGGACGAGCTTTTCGTCATCGGCGAATCGACGGTCGCGGGGCTCGGTGCACGCTCGCACGACCTTGCTCTTGCCGGGCAGTTTGCCGAACGCCTCAGCCGTCGGCTTGGGAAGCCAGTTCGGTGGTCGGTCGTCGGCAAGAACGGCGTTACCGCACGGCGAACGATAGACGAACTTTTGCCGCAGATGCCGGACCGCAAGTTCGACCACATCCTGGTCGGGCTCGGCGGCAATGATGTAATGAAGCTCTCTAGCCCGCGAAAGTGGCGCGCGGACATGACCGAACTCCTCGGCCTGCTCCGCGAACGCTCGCCCGAGGCAAACATCTTTCTCTCCAATTGCCCAATGATAAAGCTCTCGCCGGCGATACCGCACCCGATAAAGTTCATCCTCTGGGAACTTTCCAAGATGCACGACGAGAACATCCGCGACCTCACCGCCGGAATGGACCGCGTCTTCTATTACCATCAGCCACGCGAGCTCCGGATCGAAGGCTTCTTCGCCGACGGTATCCATCCATCCGAAAAAGGCTACTCCGACTGGTCGGAAGCCATGATCGAATTCTTCGACACCCACTACAAATGGTAAACCGCACTGAGCTTGAAAGCTTGCTCGACAAAAGCTTCGAATGGCTGGCGGTCTATGAATCAGGCCGCACACTGCCATTCCGGCGGGATGAGCTCGATGTAAGCGGAAACGCGGAAAGGCTTCGGCTCGGGTTCGTGGCCGAGAACGGCTTTCGCGAGCGACGCGTTACTTCGGTCGAGCAGACGGATGACGCATTGGTCTTGGGTCTGGCGGGTGAGTTTGGAAAGGATGGCGAAGTCTTGCGGCTTGTCGCCCGCGAATCTGCGGCTGAGCTGCGTGTAAATATCGAGATCGCAAGGCTGCGAAAGGCCAACGAGCTAGCGGATTGCCTAGCGGCGTCGATGCCGGGCATCAGTATCCGCCGGATCGAGCTGAGCAAGTTCAACGCCCGACTGGCCCAAATATATATCGATGACGAGACGAAGCTACCGCGTGCGGCGATCGCCGACGTGACGGGCCAGCTTACTCACGAGAATCTTTTTGCATCGGCGATCACGCTGTTCGACCGCGTCTCTGCACGAAAGCGGCAGCCGATCAGCGAGGTTTGGATCATCGCCGAGAAACGCCAAGCAAGAAAGCTCCAGCGGCTCCACGGGCTCATGAATTCCGGGACGAAGGCAACGATCAAGATCATCGAAATAACGCCTGACGCTGATCCGCCTGGTGCCAGATCGCTGCGAGCATTGAATTTGTCGGACCTATGGCGGCAGAAGCCAGCAAAACTCTTGCTGCCGATCGAGGTCGCGCCGAGCGAAACTGCCGATTCGATAATTCGCCCCGCACCTGACAAGATCGACCTCATATATTCGCGGCAGGGTGAAACTCTGCGGTTTAACGGACTTGCGTTCGCACGCATTCGGCAGTTGATGGGCCAGGAGCGTTCCTGGTACGGCATAGGGCGAGAGCGGCGGCCGCTGATCGACGAGGAACGCGAGCGATGCGGCGACCTGCTCGACTCTCTTCACCGATTTCGCCAGGCAGATAGCGAGAATAAACGCCACGAGCTCTACCGTTTGGCACCCGAATCGTGGCTCGAATCGATACTTCGGCGAAACATAAAATTGCTCGACCCCAATCTGATCCTCGCGCCGATCTTTAATCAGTTTCGTACGTCGACGGACAAGATCGACCTGCTTGCATTGCGGCGAGACGGGCGGCTCGTGATAATCGAACTAAAGGCTTCGCCGGACCGCGACACGGTCTATCAGGCGGCCGACTACTGGCAAAAGATCGAGCTCCAGCGGCGACGCGGCGTCCTCGCCAAGGCGAAGCTCTTTGGCGAACTGCCGATAGCCGATGTGCCGACGCTGATCTACGTCGTTGCACCTGCTCTTAGCTTTCATTTCGATTTTGAGCGTTTCGCCCGGACGCTATCGTCCGAGATCGAGCTCTGGCGATGGGAACTTCACGAAGACTGGCGAAAAGAAATAAAAGTCATCGCCCGACGGCGATACTGAACGACCTCAGGCCACGCTTGGTCGCCGGATGGTGAAACATTCGTTGTCGCCGTCTGTCGCGATGAGCGAGAAGAAAAGCTCTTCGGGTTGGGAGACTGGGGCCGCGAAGGCGAACGATCCGAACTGGAAAAGCGTCCTGTGCCAGCGGTCCTTCGGGAACTTTGCGATCTCGGTCAGGGTGTCGGCGGCATCGACGCGGTAGAGTGCGGCGACGTTCTCGGTCTGTGCGGGAGCGTCCTCGGCGGTGGTGCCAAAGATCATTTCGCCGCCGAGCTTTCGCGAATAGAAGACCGTGCCTGAAACCTTGCCGAGCGGCCTTTGTTCGCCCGTCTGCCGGTCGAGCCGGATGATCTCGTTCTGCCGGTATTCGCCATCGGTCCCGTAATAGAGGGCTTCGGGCGTGAACAGGACGCTCACCGCCCGCCAGCTTTCGTCACCGCCGCCGATCGGCTCGAGCGTCGAGAAACCGTCGCGGGTCCTGAGCATTCTGCATTCCGCATCGGCATCGCCCGTAAGGCAGACGAGCGAACGATCGTACGGGTCGAGATATACGCCGTGAACGTGCCGGATCTCGCCTTTGCCGAATCTGTGAGCGATCTCAAGCGAATCAGAGCCCGGCGTATAGCGGTAGACGGCCATCTCGCCGCGGTCGGGGTTGTCGAGGTATTCGCCAAAATAAACGTTGCCGTCGTCGGCTAACGCGATCGCGGAACGAAGAACGCGACACGGGCGTTCGAGCCCGCCCAAAGTGCGGTAGCTGCCGTCCGCATCGAACACGCCAACTGACTTGTCGAAGGTGACGAAGATCTCACCGTTAGGCAGCGGAAGCAGATTGGAGACAATGAACCGCAGCAGGCGTTGAACAAGCCGCGACTTGCTGGCGATGGTTTTCCATGCGGGGGCCGCCACATCACCGATCTTTTCGAGCGGGCCGCCGATCTTGGCGCAATGAAAGACCTCATTTCGTCGGGAGACCAGGTATTTACCCGCTTCGGCCCACTCAACGACGAAACCGCCGAGGGCTGAAACCTTCTCTATGTTCATTTGCTGCTGCCCGCGTCGGGTTTCTTGCAGAAGAAGGAACCGATGACCAGAACATCCATTCGCGTTCGGAGATAGCACTCTATCGCCTCTGAAGGCTTGCACACTATCGGTTCATTCTCGTTGAAGCTTGTGTTCAAGATGACCGGGATCCCCGTCTTGCGGTCGAATTCTTTTATCAGGTCGTAATAGAGCGGATTCTCATGCTGGCTTACGGTCTGCAGCCGCCCCGTATCATCGACGTGATTTACGGCGGAAAGCCGCTCGCGCCACTCGGGCCGGATCTTGTAGACATGGAGCATGAACGGCGACGGGTGATCCTGCTCGAAGAGGTCTGATTGACGTTCGGCTAAGACGCTCGGAGCAAAAGGCCGAAACACTTCCCGATGCTTTATTCTCGCGTTCAGGATATCTTTCATATTCGGAAAGCCGGGATGTGCGAGTATCGAGCGATTTCCCAGCGCACGCGGGCCCCATTCCATTCGGCCCTGAAACCACCCGACGACCATGCCGTTCTTAATCTCTTCTGACGTGCGTCCGAGCAATTCCTCACGCGAAAGTTCTTCACAATCGAGTTCGTAGCGAGAAAGCTCTTTCCGAACATGATCGTCCGAATACTCATCGCCAAGGTAAGAATTCTCCATTTTCCAGCGAACACCTTCTTTGAGCACCGAATTGCTGACGTAGAGTGCGGACCCGAGCGCAAGGCCGTCATCCCCGGCAGCGGGCTGAATGCAAGTTTCTGTGAAAGGTGTTTCGGTCAGAAGCTTGCCGTTGGCTACGGAATTAAGGGCACACCCGCCCGCCATCGAGACCCGCTGCGTCGGAACTTCTTTGTGCAAAAGCCGAAGCAGATGCATGTAATGGTCTTCGAAAACCCGCTGAAGCCCGAACGCAATGTCTTCGTCCCGCTTCGTTATCTCAGCATGGCGGCCGCGCGGCTCACCGAATGTCTTGATGAAGTGGTCGGAGTAGAGACGGTGGACTATCATCTCGCCCTGCTCGTTGATCTCCATTCCCTGATTGGCTCCGAAAGGAAGAAAATAATCGGGATTCAATTGGAATCCGCTTTCTGTTGCGATGACCGCTTTATCGAAAAACTCAGAATATTTATCGTCGCCGAGCGGAGCGAGTCCCATGACCTTGCCTTCGTCGCCATATTTGCCGTAGCCGATGAACTGACAGACCGCTGTGTAGAACGTGCCGAGCGAGTGAGGCACGAAGATCTTTCGGATAGGCCTGATCTCGTTGCCGACGCATTCAGACAAAAGGCACGAAACAAAATCACCCGAACCATCGATAGTGATGCCAGCCGAGTGTTCCCACTCGGAAGCAAAATAAGCGCTCGCGGTGTGGGCGAGGTGATGCTCGACGTTGTGCTGCTTGAAACGCAGATCGTCGTTCGACACGCCGCATTCCTCAGCGATCGTGTTCTTTATATCGTCGTGTACCTTGCTTTTTCGCCTCATCGAGGCAAGGTTGAGCAGTTTCGAGGGATTGCGAATCGCGAACTCTAGCTTCTTGTGAAGATTTGCCGAGGAATCGCGCCCGATCGCAACGTGTTCGATGTCGGAGAAGGACAAGCCTGCGATCTCGAGGCAGCGGGAAATGGACATCGCCGGGAAACCGGCAAAATACTTCACACGGTTAAGCCGTTCCTCGGCGATGGCCGCGACAGGAACGCCGTCAACGAGGACGGCCGCTGACGAACCAGCGTGATTGAAATTTATTCCTAGAATAACGCTCATGAAAGGGGTTATTTAATATCAGGTTTTGTCGAATGAAGATAGACACTATCGGCGACCTTCGCCAATACGGGCAATGACGTACTCAGGCTTCTGATCTTTTCGGACAAAGAAACAAGCATCCGGTACTTTAATGGAAATAGGTCGGCATCGCTTGCCTGCAGGCCAAGTCCAAAGTAACAATCCGTGGTCAATTCCGTCGGTCCGATCGCCTCGGTGAAGAATTTTAGGATCTCACTCGGGGTCCAATACCGAACATCGAAGCCGCTGCCCTCGGTAAATCCGCGTCTCGAGTAATTGAAAAATTGGCGAACGCCGTACAAATTCGGCATTTGGATCAATGAATTGCCGCCGGGTCTGAGTACTCGGGAAGCTTCAGCGATTGAGATCCTCGCGTTTTCCTTGCTCAAATGTTGATAGACGCCGTAGGAAAAAACGGTGTCATATAGATCTGACTCGAACGGCAGGAACCGCGCGTCGCCGACGACGAAATCCGCCTCGACTCCGAGCTGTTTGGAAACACGGCGTGCCGCAAGCACGGCACGCAAACTCGGATCGAGCCCGATGGGGCGATAACCGGCCTGTGCCGCAGCGATGGTCCAACGACCCCAATTGCAGCCGATATCCAATAATCTCGCTCCGTTTCCGGGCGGAAGCCGGAAGTGGGGAATAGGATAGCGGCTAAGTTTGTGCTGTACCGAGAAATATAGATTTCCGGAAGTGTAAGGGACCTCACCCTGAACAAATGGATCGATCTCGCCGTTTGCGGCAATTTCAGCATCGTTTTCAACCAGTAAAGACCGATCCTCGACAGCCTCAAACGTCCGCTTGATGTAATCGTGCGTTACTTCGGCCTCCTGGACCAAAAGAATCGGGATTCCTGATACGACGGGATATGTGTGCCCTTGCTTACAGGCAAGCGATTCTTCATAGAACTCAAGGGAACTATGGTCGCGAGGACAGGTGAGATGATCGAGCAGCCAGCTATTCACAAACAAAGAATCTGAAAGATGAAATATGAACCGTCATTCTCGCATACACGGCACCTAAAGTCATCCATCTGCGTTGGTGAAGCGATAACCAACGCCGCGGACGGTCTGAAGGTAGCGGGGATTGGCGGGTTCGTCCTCGATGTATTTGCGGAGGCGGACGATGAAGTTGTCGATGGCGCGTGTGTCGGTGTCTTCCTGCAGGCCCCAGACCTCCTCGAGGATCGTTTTGCGTGAGACGGGGCGGCCCTCGTTGTCGGTCAGGTAACGAAGCAGCTTTATTTCCATCAGTGTAAGGTGGTCGGTGACGTCGCCTACACGGAGCTCCATATTTTCGAAATCGATGACGCGGCCGTTTACGGTAAGGGTGTCGGCGGCAGGCGGCGGCTGCTCGTTTCGCAACCATTCGCTTCGACGCAAAAGCCCGCCGAGACGGGCGAGAAAGATCTGCAGGTCAAATGGCTTCGGCAGATAATCGTCGGCACCGGCCTCGAATCCGTTCAGCACATCTTCGGGCCGCGAACGCGCCGTCAGCATCAGGATCGGCGTAAAGTCATTGCGAGAGCGAAGATGTCTCGCAACATCGAAACCATTGATGCCGGGCAGCATTACGTCGAGCACGATGGCATCGAAAGTATCATCCGCCGCAGCCGCGACCGCTGCCTCGCCGTCCGCCGCCACGGTCGTCGTGTAGCCTTCGGCCTGAAGATTGAATTCGAGCCCGGCGGCGATGTGTTCTTCGTCTTCGACGATCAGGATGTTCATCAGTTAATGTGTCACGCACGCGGCAGATTGATAAAGAATGTCGAGCCCGTTCCCTCGCCTTTGCTCTCGGCCGTGATGCCGCCGCCGTGCTTTTCGATGATCGACTTGACGATAAACAGACCAAGGCCCGTTCCCTTTGCGGCCTTAACATCAGAAGTGGCGACGCGGTGAAAGCGTTTGAATACGCGTTTCAGATCGGCGGCCGGAATGCCGACGCCGTGGTCGCGGATCATTATCACGACATTGTTGCTCATACCTGTACCGCGAACGCGGACCGAGATCTTCGGCTCACCTGACGAATATTTAACGGCGTTGTCAAAAAGGTTCATGAAGGCCGTGCTTAGCTCGCCCTCATCCCCGCGAACGCTAAAATCATCCTCGGTCTGTGAGATTCGGATGACGCTCTGCGGCAGTTTGTGACGCGTCGTGACGATCGCTGCCGTTTCCTCCAGCAGCCGTGCTACGTCAACGACAGACGCGGCCGCGAGCTTCTTCTTTTCGCTCAGGCTTCCGGCCTGCAGAACCTGATTGACGGTGGTCAGCAAACGATCGCTGTCGGCCAGCATGATGTCGTAAAACTCTTTACGCTTTTCTTCGGTCACCTCGCGTGTCTTCAGCGTTTCGAGATAAAGCCGGATCGAGGCTATCGGCGTTTTCAATTCGTGGGTGACCGCGTTGAGGAAAGCATCGTGCTGTTCGCTTTTGCGGATCTCGCGGACGAGGAAGACCGTGTTCAGGATCAAACCGGTGATGATCAGGCCGAAAAACACTATCCCGAGAACGAGCAGCGCGACCTCGCGAATGCTCAAGATGATCCAGCCGACGTTTAGGGCGACTGCAAGTGCAGACAGCGAGATGCCCAAAACCAAGAAAAATATCGCTGTTTTGCGGCGTCTCATTGCTTAGAGGTAACGGTAAAAACAAAACGGGCAAAAGTAAAACCGAAGTTCGCCTTTTGCCCGTTCTGGTAACCTGAAAGTCTCTTACGCTGCTTCTGCCGCCGGTTTAAGTTCCGTAGCGTCTTGCTGCTCTTCAGTTGCCTTCGCTGCTTCGCTGTAGGCATAAACGTCCGTTGCCATACCGAGCTTTTCCATTAACTTGATCTCGAGCCAGTTGATGTCGTACTCGTACCATGCAAGTCCGTGCTTCGCCGAACGCGGATAAGCGTGGTGGTTGTTGTGCCAGCCTTCGCCCCACGTGAGTGCTGCGATCAGAGCGTTGTTTCGCGAATCGTCACGGGTTTCGAATCGACGCGTTCCCCAAAGGTGAGTTGCCGAATTAACGAGCCAAGTGAAATGCCAGCCGATCACCGTTTTGAGGAAAACTCCCCAAAGGACCATCGACAATCCGCCGATGGCGAAGAGAATGACGGCGACGATGACCGTCGGAACCCAGTACCATTTGTTTAATACTTGATGGAAACGATCGTTCGCAAAATCCGGGCAGTAACGCTGCATCGTGTCCATCGATTGGTTCTGCGCTGTTCCGCGGAAGATCCAGCCGATATGTGCCCAATAGGTACCGTTACGCGGGCTGTGCGGATCTTTGTTAGTTTCGGTAAATGCGTGATGGATGCGGTGGGTCGTGACCCAGCTCAGCGGGCCCGATTGAACGGCAAGCGTTCCGAAAACGCTAAGCGTATATTCGACCCACTTCGGCGTCTTGAACCCGCGATGGGTCAAAAGCCGGTGATATCCGATGCCGATGCCCAAGCTTCCGGCGAGCCACCAAAGAAATACGGCGGCACCGAGATTTGCCCAGCTAAATGTGAACAAAGCGGCGACTGCCAAAATGTGGAAAACGGACACACCAATTACGGTTGACCAATTTAAGCCCTGCGAATGTTGTTCGATCTCTGCTGCGTTTTGCATAATTCCCCCGGTATCTGTAAGTATCATTGGCGAAGCAAGCCCCGCCTCTATTTCAAGGCTACCACGGGAGAGTTCGCCTGATTGTAAGAGTTTTGTAAGAGTTGCCGCGGGTAGGATAATCCTCGTGTTCTTTGACTAACGTGTATAACTCCTATAGATTTTTCTTGTATTCCTAAACTACACCAGTCGGGAGATATTGATGGCAGATGAATCGGTCTCGGATAGGGTTTTGCGTGTTTTCAAGGATTTCAGGCAAGCCGAACCCGGCGAGATCACACTGAACACAACGTTCGAAGAATTGGGTTTCGACTCGCTCGACGGGCTGAACCTTGTATTCGAACTCGAAGAAGAGTTTGACATTGCAATTCCTGACGACAAGGCCCAGGCGATGGGGTCTGTCTCAGAGGTCATTGCCGCGATCGAGGCTATGCTTGAGGCAAAAGAAGAATAGCGGCCGCCTTTTTAGTTTCAAATGAAAAGAGTAGTGATAACCGGCATCGGCGTCGTTTGCGCCCTGGGCAACAACGCTGATGACTTTTGGCGCTCGCTGATCGACGGACGCTCGGGCATTGGTCCGATATCCAAGGTCGATATGGCCGGCATGCGTTTTGCCAATGGTGCCGAAGTGAAGGGTTTTGACGCCGGTGAACATTTTGACGAGCGGCAGATGATGATGCTCGACCCATTTGCCCATTTCGGCGTCGTTGCCTCGCGCCAGGCGATAGCCGACGCGAGCATCGAATTTACGGACAAACTCAAGGACCGGACAGGCGTTATAACAGGTTCGTGCCTCGGCGGAAAAGAGACCGAGGATGCGTTTTTCCACGACCTCTACGCAAAGGGCAAAAACCGTGTTCCGCCGATAGCGATCCCTCGCTCGATGAGCAACAGCGTCGCGAGCCATGTTTCGATCGAATATGGATTGACCGGGCCGACCTTTAC
>JBBQTV010000117.1:0-11693 GCA_038212935.1 Pyrinomonadales bacterium
AAGTCAGATGTCGCGACGGTGTAGATCGCCTCATCCATCACGCGTTTGCCGCCAACAAAAGCTTCTGTGACACGTTGGCCGGGCAGCTTGCCTGCGTCAAAGGTAAACTTCATTCCGCTTATCTGCGGAAAGCGGCCGGGCTCGTTGTCTTCGGCTGAACGAGCGACACTGTGTTCCAAGATCTCCATAAGTGTCTTGCCGGTCAGCTGGACCTTGACGATCGGGTTATTGAACGGCAGCATCGACAGGACGTCGCGTTTTGTAAGCGGCCCCGGATTGTACGAAAGGTCCGCGCGGATCGAACCGCCGTTGACGAAGCCAATGTCCGCCCCAACCGCTTCGCGGTACGCATCGGCGATAAAGTTGCCGATGTCCGTCTCTTTCGTTCGTACGGAATGCGATAAGGCATCCAGCGGCACAGACGTCGCACCGACGCGAACCTCCAGCTGATCCAGCAGCTCTTTGTATTTCGCAATGACCGGTGCAAATTCGGGTGCGTCCGCGATCTTGTCGGTGACAGGGATTATCTCCCAATCCATGCTCGTCACCTTGCCGGTCTTTTTGTCGATAAACAGATCAAATCTGCCGACCTCGCGGGCATCGGCCCACATCTTAAAGATCGGCGTGCCGTTTGATGAGGATTGCAGAAGTGTGTGCTCGTGCCCGCCGAGTATCAGGTCAATGCCGGGCGCGCATCGGGCCAGCGCTTTATCCTGATGCATGAACATGTGCGTGATGCCGACGATAGTGTACGCACCCGCCGCACGCATTTTAGGTATCAGGTCCTGGGCGGTCTTGCAGAAATCCGCGATCTGCAGATGGTCTTCGATCGACGACGTCTCTTTCGTCTCCGGCAGCAGCAGGCCGATAAATCCGATCTTCACACCGCCGATCTCTCTGACCACGAACGGCGGCGTATCGCCAAAGATCTTGCCTGTCTTAGTATCGATCACGTTGGACCCAAGCCACGTAAATTTCGATTCCTTCATTCGGGCGAGCAGTTCGTCGGTCTTGATATCAAACTCATGATTGCCGAGCACGCTGTAATCCAGCCCGACCATATTCCAGGCGTCGATCATCTGCTTGCCGCGATAGGTCCGCGTTTCGACCGAAGGCGACAGCGTATCGCCGCCCAGTGTCATCAGCGTGTTGGGATTTTCCTTTAGCGTTTCGTTTCGGATGGTCATCACGCGCGCCAGGCCGCCCCGCGTTCCGCCGTCGACCGGCGTGAATTGATAGGAATCGTTCAAGTGAAGCAGCGTCACCTTGACCGTATCGGCTGACTGGCCCAAGCCCGTTAACGCAAATGCGAACGAAATGAATAACAGGTTAAGCGAAAGGCGTTCAAATCTTTTCATCACGAATATCCTCAAGCTTCAGATGCGTTCTTGCTTCCCAGAGTTCGGGAAAAAACTTCTTTGTCAGCGTGGACATCAGATAGCCGACGCCTTCCGAGCCGCCCGTGCCGCGTTTCATCCCGAGCATTCGTTCGACCATCTGAATATGGTTGTATCGCCACGAGATTATCAGCTCGTCGTGTTCGATCAGCAGGTCCTGCATGTTGTAAAGCTCCGCGTATTTTTCCGGATGTGTCAGAATCTCGACCGTCGCCGCGATGCGTTCGTCGTGCGTCTCGCTTTTCATACCGTGGCGCCCGACCAACTTCCAGAAAGCTTCGCCCAGCGATGGCGCATTGAATCGTTTCGAGAGCCTTTCGAATGCAAATTCGTCATCCTTAAACGAGTTCAAGATCTTTTCGTCCTTCGCCCCGGATGAGAACTCAAGCTCACGAAACTGCATCGATTGAAATCCGCTCGCCGGGTTGAGCTTGTCGCGAAATTCGAGAAAGCCGATCGGTGCCATCGATTCAAGCACGTGGATCTGCGTCACCAGGATCCGTTCGATCGAGACCACGCCCCGCAACGAATGATTCGCGCGAAACATTCGCCCCTCATCGATCCACCCAATGGTAGCGTCCAACTCATGCAGGATCTGCTTGAACCATAACTCATATGTTTGGTGAATAATTATGAAAAGAAGCTCGTCGTGGCTCGGCGGATCGGACAGCGTTTCCTGCAGCTCGATCAGCTCACGGACCTTGAGATATTTATTATAAGAGAGCGGAGCTCCCTTGCCGTATTCGTCTGTCATTTTACCGACAATCATCGTCTATCGACCGATCTATGTCAATTTTTCGCCTATATTTGCACAATTTCCGAGAAACCTCTTGACACCAACCTTAAATGCAAGTAAATTCTCTTTCGTCAATCAAAAAAAACACTCACTCACAATCCGGCCGATCTTGAAGTCTAAGATTTGATCGTTGTTTGTAAATGTTAGATCTGAATTGATTTTTAGGTCATACGGGGTCCGTCCCAGCGGTCATCCCGACGACACACATCCACGCGGCCGTATCGGCTCGTATGTAGAAAGAAAACTTTTTTGAAGTACGCAGGAGGAATTAGAAAGAAATGGCGAAAACCTTAGGAATGGTCAAATGGTTCAATAACGCAAAGGGCTATGGCTTCATTGAACAACCGGGGGAACAAGACATCTTTGTCCACTACAGCGCAATTACAGGCGAAGGATACAAGACACTTATTCAGGGACAAGAAGTCGAATTTGAGGTCACGAACGGGCCAAAAGGGCCGCAGGCTGAAAACGTGATCAGCGTTGCGTAAAAGTGTACATCGGCCGGTATTGATCGATCTCAACGCCGAAACAGTAAAAAGGCGAACCTCTCACCGGGTTCGCTCTTTTCGTTTTAAGCCAATTGGTCAGATAAGCTCTTCGCCGCGGGCCCGCAGCGTTCGCCGCCACAGTTCTCGGTACGAGGTGAACCGTGCGACCAATCCGCTCAGATGATATCGTTGGCTATATGATAGGTTGCGTTTGTCCGACATACGTTTTATTGACGCTTCGAGCCGGGCACGTGCCTCTAGCGGCGGACGTTTGGTCGCGCCGTTGAAGTAGATATCGAAGTCGATCTTCAGCTTTCGCATCGATTCGTCGAGCCGCGAGATCTCCTGATCGATCGCTGCGGTCTCTTCGATACGGGACGTAGTTTGGCGATAGAGTTTATTTCCGGATTGTTGCATATTTTAAAGCGGGATCAGAGCGGAATGTGAGACGAGCGTCCCTATTAAATATACACCATTAACTGAAAGCGTTTCCAGATATTTTTTTGCCTGGTATGAACGATACTCCCGATAATAATAGATTCAAGCTGCTGCCATCGGTCGATGAGGTGCTTACGGCCGCCGGTACAGACGGGATCGGCGCCGAACTCGGGCACGCTTCCCGCGTAGCCAAGGCTCGCCTCGCCGTCGCCGAACTTCGTAAACGCGTAGCAGTAGATAGCAGTTCAGCAGACCGCAGCGAAATGCTTCCGGAGGCGCTCGAACTATTCAAGCATTTTTGCAGTAATGAACATGCTCTCCGGATGCAGCCGGTAATCAATGCCACGGGCGTCGTTATCCACACCAACCTAGGCCGAGCTCCGCTTTCCGAAGCGGCGGCAAACGCGGTTCGCGATATCGCCTCAGGCTACAGCAATCTGGAATATGACCTAACGACCGGCACACGCGGTAAACGCGGCGCCGCGGCCGAGGCGCTCATCTGCCAATTGACTGGAGCTGAAGGTGCCCTCACTGTCAATAATTGCGCCGCCGCCGCGTTTCTCGTTCTTACAGTTTTTGCCTCGGGCGGGGAGGTCATCGTCTCTCGCGGGGAACTCGTCGAGATCGGCGGCGACTTTCGCGTTCCCGACGTGCTCGAACGCTCCGGAGCAACGCTTCGCGAGGTAGGAACGACGAATCGCACGAAGATCGGCGATTATGCGCGTGCGGTCGGGCCGGAGACCAAAATGCTCCTCCGCGTCCACCCATCAAATTATCGGATCGTCGGGTTCACCGAGATGCCGTCGGTCGCGGCGCTCTCCGGGCTTGCGAAGGAAAAGGGTATTGTCTTTTTTGAGGATGCGGGGTCAGGAGCACTAGTCGATCTCTCAGACTTCGGCCTTGGCGACGAGCCCTTGATAAGCCGCTCGATCTCGGATGGCACCGACATCGTATCTTTTAGCGGGGACAAACTTCTGGGCGGCCCGCAATGCGGCATCATCGTCGGACGTGCGGATCTGGTCGAAACTATCCGCCGCCATCCGCTTTATCGCGCGCTTCGGGTGGACAAGATGGCTTACGCCGCTCTCGAAGCGACGCTCGCCAGCTACGCCCGCGAAACGCATTTCGAAGAGATTCCGGTTCTCAGAATGCTTGCAATGACCGCTTATGAACTCGATGCACGGACTCGCAGATTCGCAGAGAAACTAAGATCAAGCCTCACCGCCGAAACTCACTTGAAGATCGAGGTCGTCAGCGGAAAGTCTGCCATCGGCGGCGGCTCAGCTCCGGGGGTCGAACCCGAAACAACACTTCTGGCGATAACGAGCCGTTCGATGTCTGCCGAGCAGGTCGCAGGCCGTCTCCGCGGCAGCGATCCGCCCTTGATCGGCCGTATCGAAGATCAGACCTTGCTGCTCGATCTTCGGACCGTATTCGAAACGGACGACGACACCTTGAAAAACGCTCTGGAGCTGATCGCAGCTTAGATCATTCCGCCGACCGAAATTCGCTCATGAATTCCACTAAGCTCTCGACGCCTTCGCGTGGATGCGCATTGTATATAGACGCGCGAATGCCGCCGACCGAGCGATGGCCGCGAAGGCCGCTGAGTCCGCGGGCCTCGGCGTCGGCACAGAATTTCTCTTCAAGCTCCTCGGCCGGCAAACGAAACGTGACGTTCATCAGCGAACGAGCGTCGCGTTCCGCGTGCCCGCTATAAAACCCGTCGCTCGCATCTATCGCGTCGTACAGCAGCTTCGACTTTTCACGGTTTCGCACCGCCATCGCCTCCACTCCGCCCTGCTCCGCTAGCCATTCACACACCAGGCCGATCAAGTAAATGCCCCACGTATTCGGCGTGTTCGGCATCGAACCCGCATTTGCAAATGTTCGGTAATCTAGAAGCGGCGGAAGCCCGTCCGGTATGTCATTGAGCAGATCGTCGCGGATGATGATGACCGTTACGCCGCTCGGCCCAAGATTCTTCTGTGCGCCGGCATAGATCAAAGCGTATTTTGAGACGTCTATCGGCTTCGAAAGAATATTTGACGAGGCGTCACAGACTACCGGAATTCCTCCCGTATCCAGGTCGTAGTGAAACTCGACGCCGTCGATTGTCTCATTCGAGGCGTAATGGACATACGCCGCGTCGGGCGAAAAATTGAGCTCGCCGTTTGCGGGCACCGAACGAAAACCACTAATGGCGGTCGAAAAGATCTCACGCACGCTGCCGTACAGACGGGCTTCTGAGATCGCCTTTTTGCTCCACGCTCCCGTCGTGATGTAGTCTGCCGATCCGCCTTTCAGCAGGTTCATCGGCACCATCGAAAATTGCAGTGTCGCTCCGCCCTGCAGGAACAACACACGATAGTTCTCCGGCAAACCCAGCAAACCTCGCAGCCCCGCTTCCGCTGATGCCAGTATTTGCTCAAAGATCTCGCCGCGATGGCTCATCTCCATCACGCTGATGCCGCTGCCGCCGAGCGACAGCATTTCGGCCTGCGCCCGCTCAAGTACGGCGGTAGGCATTGTCGCCGGGCCTGAGCTAAAGTTAAATGTACGAGTTTCTGACATATCCTATGTTGCCTCGATTGCCGTCGGGCTTCACTAAAAACGTAGCATACCAAATTATTCGGCCCGATATGCCCGTACGACCGTTGCGAAATCGGACGCGATCACTTTCCTTTTTTACGCCGAACTGCGATAGAATATTTTATTAAATCAAACTCGCGAAGTTAGTGTTGCATCCTAAATGAGCGATTTAAGTCGTTGGAAGACGAGATCGGAGGATTCTTTATGTTCAATCGAAGTTTATATATCGGCATCTTTGCCGTCGTTGTAATGCTCGCAGCCGGCTCTGCCGTTTCGGCGCAGATCGTTCCTGTTCGGGGAGTCGTTGTCACGGTACAGGCCGATGGCACAAAGGCCCCGGTTGCAGATGCGTTGATCGAGCCGATCCGGATGGATGTATCAAGCGGCAAGGCCCCTTCGGCTAAAACCAATCGCCGCGGTGAATTTAATTTTGTCGGCATGATGGCGGGCTCAAAATATGCATTGGCTGTGAGCGGATCAGGTATCGCCCCTACTATTTACCCGAACGTTCAGCCCGGCATGGAAAACTTAGAGATCACCGTTACTCCAGGCGACGGCACGCGATTCTCCGAAAGCGAGGTTCGGGCAAAACTGACCGAGGTCGCCACGGCGCCGACGGCGCCTGCCGCTAGCGAAGACGCGAAAAAAGCGGAAGCTGAATATCAGAAGCAGCTCGAAGAATACAATGCCCGAAAAGCGAAGGCGGAAGAGACGAACAAGATCGTAAACGCTGCTCTGAAGGAGGGCAACGATGCCTATGGCTCAAAGAATTATGACCAGGCAATCGCGAGCTATACGACCGGTATCAATGCCGATCCTGACTTCGTCGGTAGTGCACCCGTATTGATGAGCAATAAAGCTCTTTCCCTAAATGCGCGCGCGACGATCAACTACAATTCCAACATTAAGAATACTGATCAGGCCGCTCGCCGTGAGGCCATGAACAAAGTTCGAACAGATCTGGCGGAGGCTGCCGGATTGTTTACAAAAGCATGGACGATGCTAAATACCGCGGACCCCAAGGATATCCAGGACCCGAAAATCGCTGCTGACCAAAAGAAGGGAACCCTCACCGGCGTGAGAGATACATACCGGCTCATGGTTCAGACCGAGCAAGCCGATCTGGAAACGATCCAGAGCGGTAAGGCATTGATGGAATCTTTAATCGCGTCGGAATCCGACAAGGCGAAAAAGGCTGAGGCCCAGCTGATCTGGGCGGACGCTCATCGTGTCGGAGGCGATTTCGATAATGCCTTGGTCTATTACAACGAGATTCTGGCTCAGTCGCCCGATAACGTTGATGCGATGGCAGGTGCGGGACTTACTCTGGTCGTGATCGGATATTCCAATGAGGACAATTCGAAGCTTCAGGAAGCGGCGAATATGCTTCAGCGTTATTCAGATGCGGCGCCGGCAAATCATAAATTCAAGGCGGACGTCGTGCCCGTGATAGAGGAATTGAAAAAGGCGAACATCACGCCGTCCAAGACCCCGGCACGTCGCCGCAACTAGCATATCTTCCCTTTTCGTCATTAAAAGCTGTGCGTCTTTAAGGCTGCGCAGCTTTTTTTCTTGCAGTGTCACAAAAATCAGCCCGCCGGTGTTTCTACATTGAACGCCATCTGGTGAACAAAAATAAAAAAGGAACGTCGGAGGAATTTTTAATGACCAAGTTTATATATGCGGCTCGCAACGCGGCCATCGCATTCATCATCATCGTTTTCGGATCATATGTTATCGCGGCCCAGTCCGAGATAACCGGCGGTTGGACGGCGAGCACCAAGCAGAAATCGCCGGACAAGCTGCACGTCTCGTTTGATATAAAGACCGAGCGTGGCGGCAAAAATCAAAATGGCACGAGCTACGAATACAGTGAGCTGCAGGGCCTGACGAGAGACGCGGTACAGAACGGCCGTGCTAGTTTCCAGATAGTCCGCGAAGCCGGCACGATATACTGTGATGGCAGTTTTACTGACGGAAAGGGATCGGGAACATTCCGCTTTGTGCCGGATCTCGGTTACGCCGATGCGATGCGGGCACGCGGTTTCGATTTCTCGTCGCGTTCGAGTGATCGCTCCAGCACGCTCGAAGAACGCCTCTTCACTGCCGCCATGCTTAACGTAAAGATCGCAACAGCTGACGATCTTCGTTCGTCGAACTTCCCAAACCTCGAGGTAGATGACCTTTTCAAGGCGACTATTTTTAAGATAGACGGCCGCTTTGCCTCGGAAATGGCTGCCACAGGTTTTCCGAATCTGAAATTCGACGACCTCGTAAAGGCACGTATTTTCAAGATCGATGCCGAATATGTGCGAAGCATCAAGGATGCCGGCCTCGGTGCCGATAGTTTCGAGCATCTCGTCAAGTACAGCATTTTCAAAGTTACGCCGGAGTTTCTGGCTGAACTTCGCAACGAAGGCCTGACCGATCTGAAACCGGAAGATATCGTAAAGCTACGTATTTTCAAGATCGACGCAGCCTACGTTCGGCAGGCGCGTGCCGAAGACCCCAACATCACCATTGAAAAGATGGTGGAGAAAAAGATAGGACTGTGGGTCAAATAAAGACCGATCGTCCGTAGTCACTCGACACAAAAACTCGGCGTGCTCTGCGTTACGCAAAGCACGCCGAGTTTTCTGCCGACGAAACGGCCGCCGCTATTCAAACTGTTTGCGAAACTCCGCAAATTCCTCGCGTATCGCAGCGAACTCTTCGCGAAGCTTCACGACCTCAGCCTCAAGTGCTTCGACGCGTTCATTCGATCCGGAACCCGAACGCTCCGCTGGCGCATGCGCAGCTATCGCTGCTTGATCGATCTCGCCCGATAGCAGATGTGCGTAACGTGCTTCTTTCTGCCCGGGCTGGCGTTCCAGTTTCAGCACGAGAGGGTCGTCGCGACGGGCAAGTTGGTCAAGCGTCTCCTGCACTTCGCCAAGGCCCGAAAATTCGTACAACCTGTCCGACCTTCCGCGCAGCTCGCCGACCGTCTGCGGCCCGCGAAGCAGCAGCAAAGCGATCACCGCAACACCTGCCTCGTCTAGCTCGAAAACGTTCGGCAGCATGTGCTTGTACTTCACCGTCCGGCTCGAGCTGCCATAAAACAGAGACAACAGATTCTTGTCCCGAAGGCTGTCTATCGCCGCGAGTAGCTCTTCGTCACTGAGCGACATCACCGGCTCGCGGTTCGATTTCTGATTACATGCCGCTTTTAGAGCGTTCTGTGTCAGCGGATAATACTCCGGCGTGGTCAGCTGCTTTTCGACCAAACTGCTTAGCACGCGCGCTTCGATCTCAGTTAACTGGATGGGCATAATTTTTCGGCGAACAGAACACGCCTTTGCTAATTATCATAACCCCGAATGCTTCTTCGCGATAACTTGCTTTGCGTCCTCCGCGGCTTTGCGTGAGAATGTTATCACCGCTATGAACGTTTTCATCACCCGGACGCCTGCCGAATTCGAAGAGGCATACGAACGCCTTCGCCATGCGAAAGCTCTCGGCTGCGACACCGAAACATCGGGCCTGAATTCGAAATTCGCCAAGCTCTACTCCATCCAATTCTCCGACGGCGATTTCAACGTTCTCGTTCCGCTCAGCGAAGGCTTCACGATGGGGCGTCTTGCTGACATTCTGGCCGACGCCGCCATAATCAAGATCTTTCACAACGCCAAATTCGACATCGATTTTCTATCCGCCGCCGGCCACACGGTCGCCAATGTCTTCGACACGATGATTGCCGAAAAGGTCCTCACCCGCGGAGCTAACCAATCCGCCTCGCTCGCCGAAACCCTCTATCGCTACTTCGCCGTCGATCTCGACAAGGCTCAGCGCGCAAAATTCACACGCAAATGGGACGGCATCTGGACCGACGACCTCGTCGACTACGCCCTCGCCGACGTCGTCCATCTGCCCCGATTGATGCACGAACAAAACGCGTGGCTCATTAAACTAGGCCTGACCGAAACCTTCGCCACCCAAATGGGGAAAATAAATGAAAGATGAGAGATAAGAGATAATTCTTGCCGTTGGCCCAGGATTGTAAATTGTAAATTGCCAGATTGTACATTGGTAAAGGGGAGTCTTAAGTCATGAGTCCTGATTCGAATGAGATAAGATCACCATCCTAGGAGGTGGACCTTATCCAGATCTTTCGACTCAAGACTCAACACTCTTCCAATGCGTTTCCTCGTTCGGCAGCGGCTGCATCATGCGCTTTAGGTCGGCGACGGGCGTTTCGGGGTCGAGCCATTTGTCGCGGTCGAAGCTGCGAATGACCACCGCCTGCCGCAACCGCCCATTGTGGATCTCGGTAAAAATATCGTTCGGCGTTGTCGTGACGATGGCCCCGCAACGTTTTGTCTCGCCCTTTATCTCGCAATCGCGGGCGATGCCGGCAAACGTAAACACTGGCTCATCGAACCAGATCTCAAATTTCTTTTTCGTCTTGTCTGGCTGCGTCTGCCACTCAAAAAGTGCGGTCGCCGGTATCAGCACGCGGTCGTTCCGAAACGCATTCTTGAACATATCGACGAAACCGATCGTTTCCGCCCTGGCATTTATCGCCTTTCGCCAAACGCCCTTATAGTCGCGATCCTCTATAGTCCACCAAATGTCCTCGGCCTTCTTCGCGTTGTTGACCGCCAGGATCGGCGTCCCCGGAAATATCTCTGGCCGCTTCTTGTAGCCGTGGATATCGAAATAGTCGTCCTGTATCAAATAAGGCAGCGAATCAAAAAGCTCCAACTGCTCCGCCGTCATCTTATACCGTCCGCACATAATAACTCTGCCTCTATTCTACACGGCGATGAAGCCGGCATGTCCAAATCCGTTCATTGGCTGCAACCTACCATTCGTAACAAAAATCGTGCCCTAGATTAAAATTGCGTTTCATACAGGTAAGTTTGCCCATACTATACAGAATTCCCCTAATATTTATTTGAGTTTGAAAGACAGAAAATTATGAAATTGAAAAGCACACGTTGGATGGTCTTGGTGGTCGTCGCTTTGCTGAGCTTCTCGCAAGCGATTTTCGGCCAAGCCGGCGGAACGATCCGCGGAACCGTTACCAGCGACATAAATGATGCGCCGGTCGCAGGCGTTTCGGTTCAAATAACCCAGCTTCGACGAAGCGTTGAGACAGATCAAAACGGCACCTACGAATTCACCGGTGTTCCGGACGGCAATTATACGCTTATCACACATATCGAAGGCTTTTCCGACAGGGCCCAATCAGTTCGCGTCGCGGGCGGAGCGGCAACAGCCGATTTCCGCATTAGCCTGGTGGCGTTGACCGAGGAGGTTACCGTTACGGCGAGCGGCTCAGAAGAATCCATCTTCGAAGCGTTCCAGTCGGTGACGGCAGTTGGATCGTCGAGGATCCGCGAACAAGCAAGCACATCGATCGGCGAAGTTCTCGAACGCGAGGCCGGCGTCGGTAAACGGGCGTTCGGCCCGGGCGCGTCGCGTCCGACGATCCGCGGGTTTGAGAGCGATCGCGTCCTGATCTTGCAGGACGGCGTCCGCAACGGATCGCTCGGCTTTCAATCCGGCGATCACGGCGAACCGGTCGATGCCCTAAACCTAGAAAGACTTGAGGTCATCAAAGGCCCTGCGACTCTTCTTTACGGCTCGAACGCCATCGGCGGTGTCGTAAACGCCGTCACCGGTGACGAGAACGACGCTCATCCAGGTATCCGCGGGTCATTCTCTGCCCTCGGTGCGACCAACAATCGTCAGGGCGGAGTTTCCGGCAACGTCGAATATGGTTACGAGAAGTTTTTGATGAACGGTGCGGTCAGCCTTCTTCGCGAAGGCGACTTCCGCACACCGCTTGGCCAGATTCCGAACTCGGCCTCGCGTGCGACCGGTGGTAATTTTGGTGTCGGTTATTTCTCAGACAAGTACTTTATCCGCGGCGGGATCGTTCTCGATCGAAGACGTTACGGCGTCCCGTACGCTCCGCTTTTCGAAGAAGGCGCGTTC
>JBBQTV010000118.1:0-11662 GCA_038212935.1 Pyrinomonadales bacterium
AGACATCTATCGGACCTTTGCGACGACAAATATGCAATGGTGGATGGACCTAAACGAAGCAAACCAGATCGGAGCTAGCGGCATACTGACGAATAACATCCGCGTCGCTTTTCTCGCCTTTGCCCTCGGGGCTTTCTTCGGCATTGGGACGATCTATGTCTTGGTCCTGAACGGCCTGCTTATCGGCGGCGTATTAGGAGTTTGTTTTCGTGCAAATCCGGCATTCGGCAACGAACTTGTCAATTTCATGGTCGGCCACGGCGTCGTCGAACTCGCCTGCATCTTCATCGCTTCGGGGGCGGGCATGTCGATCGGATATGCTCTGATCGATCCCGGCGACCTTTCTCGTTCCCAAGCACTGAAATACCGCGGACGCGAGGCGGCCAAGGTCGTCATCGGCTGCGCTCTCTTCCTTTTCATCGCCGGCGTTATCGAAGGTTTCCTTTCGCCGTCAGCGTTGCCGCCCGGCATAAAATACGCAACGGGCATACTCACCGGCTTTTTAATGATGATGTATTTAGTTCTGGCCGGACGCGGCGACGATCAAGAAAATCTTCCGGGATCCGCAAACAAACAGGCTATAGCAACCCCCGCTCCTTAACCTTCAGGTAACTCTCAAGCAATCTCGGGCCGAGGGTTTGGGTGGTTACATCGAGGGCTAGGCCGCCGAGCGATTCGACGAGCCGAAGGGCCGATTCGCGTTGGTGTATGATCTCTTCGGCCGCAGACTGTTGAAAGACGTCTTTGATAGCTTCGGGCTTTGTGCTGACCATCGCATTCAGGTCACGGTCGCCGATGGTGGCAACTAACGGCAGATGTCTGGGCCGCAGAAGCCGAAGCGAATTTATCAACTCGTGCGAGCTGTCCTTATCGACTAGGTCGGTCAAGATCACGACGAACGAACGCTTTTTCAGGTTAGATGAGATGAATTGGAATGCCCGTGCGTACGACGGCTCGATCAACTCCGGTTCCATGTCATGCAGCGACTCGAGCACGGCGTCCATGTGCTCCATGCCGCGTCTGGGCGGCAGATATTTGCGAACTCGGCGGCCGAAAACGACTACGCCCGCGTGGTCGCCCGCCCGTGCACAAGCCGACATCAGAGCAAGCGCCGCGTGGATGGCCGTGTCGAATTTCGTCTCGCCGTCGATGCGTCCGGTCATCAGGCGTCCTGCATCGATCGCGATGATGACCGTTTGATCGCGTTCGATCTGATATTGCCGTGTGGTCAATTTCGACCGGCGGGCCGTCGCCGTCCATGAAATATGCCTAAGTTCATCGCCGCGAACGTAGTCTCGCATTGATTCGAACTCGCGGCCTTCCCCACGCCTCACGGCACGCCGCTGGATGGCGAGGAACGACCGCGCTCCCAGGGCCTTCAGCTCCATCTCGCGTGCTCGCCGAATGTTCGGATATACCTTGACGCCGATCGGTTCGCCGACCGCTGCCTGACACCAGACAAGACCGAGCCGCGAAAGATAGCGGACAGCGGTCGTGCCAAATCCATAGCGGCCGCGTTTGGGCGGTGTCAGATCGTAAGAAAATTTGGCGGTCGAGCGGGCATCGACCGAAAAGTCCGCTTCGCGTTTGTCGCCGAGCGCCATTTCGGACGGATATTCGTCTTTTATACGGAGCCGTATGTCGTGCGGCGTGTCGTTTAGAACTTCGAGCCGGACCGTGTTCTCGTCGCCGATCGCAAATCGCTTGTCGAACGTCCGCCGGATGCTAAATCCCTCCGGCAGTTTTCGGCTTATAACGTAATCGACGATGGCTGCTGCGATCAGTATCAGGTCAAACGCGATCACTGCCGTCTGCAGGATCGGGAAATTCCACGATACTGAGAGCGGCAGCAGCCCTAAAGCGAGCAGGATGTAAAAACGGCGCGAGAAAACAAAGTGCATGGCTGCGAGAAAGAGTAGCACAACCGGCAGCCAGATTCATTGCATTTGCAGCGTCTTTGTGGTTCATTATCACTGCGATATGTCGAAAGCCCATTCACCCGCAAGTCGTCAAGTACCTACCCGTTTCGAAGCCGCCGTTTTTGGCGTCAAGTCGCGTTTGTTGCAGCTTCGGCGAGCCGCCACGGACCGTGAGGTAAGGTCGCTGCCTTTGAAAGTTCGTTCGGCCGGCAATGACTTGATCGCAGAATCGCGTTCCAGGCTGTGGACGGAGTCAGAACCCGAGGAGCGTTATCTGGTCGCGGGAAAGATACAGAACCTTCGTGTTGCGATACGTCGATTGAATGGCCTCCATGTTCCCGCCAATGAGGTATTCAGCTTTTGGAAGCAGGTTGGCAGGGCGACGCGGCGGCGCGGTTTTGTCGAGGGCCGTGAGCTTCGCGAAGGCTGCATCATCCCGAATCTCGGCGGTGGACTTTGCCAGCTTTCGAACGCGCTTTACGACGCCGCATTGAAGGCGAATTTTGAGATCGTCGAGCGGCACGGGCATACGCAGGCAGTTGCAGGTTCGCTTGCCGAGGTCGGCCGGGATGCGACGGTCTTTTGGAACTACGTCGACCTTCGGTTCCGGTCTGATTCAACATATCGCATCGAGGCCTTTCTACGATCAGATGAGCTGACCATCAGATTTTTCGGCGACAAGACGCCCACCCGCGAGCTTCATCAAATATCGCGGCGAGTCTTGCATTCCGATCAGCCCCAGTCGTGCGTGACATGTGGAATGAACGACTGCCACCGAGCTGTCGAGCCGGCGAAGAATGCTGATTTTGGCCGAACGGCTTTTCTCGTCGATGACGTCTGGCCCGAGTTTGACAGCTTCATCCAGCGGACGCGAAGCAAAAGCGATGTTCTATTCCTGCCGTTAGACGGCCGTCGGTTTCGGAAGGGAAATTACGCCTGGACGACCGACGGATTTCACGCAACTAAAACGAGCCCACTCGTTACGGCAAGGCGTTCTTACAATTCGCGAAGGCTCGCCGAACAAGGTGCCGCCCGCCAGCTCAACCTGCTCCGAACGTACGAGCAGCTTGCCGCAAGCTATGCTGCGAGGCTTGGCCATGATTGCCTTCACGTCGTAATTCAACAGAACCTGCTGCCGTATCTTTGGCGCGACGGGCATCTAGGCGGCCGGACGTTTGACGTGTTGATGACCGCATTCCCGATGGCCGAGATCCAGCGGCGGCTGGATGAGGCTTTCGAGCAACATCCGGAAAGTACGACACTCTCTGACTTCCGAGTCGACGGTCGGCTCCTGAAGCTCGAGGCCGAGGCGCTTGAGAACGCTCGCCGTTTGATCACACCGCACACCGCGATCGCCGCGCACTTCGGCAAACGTGCGGAGCTGATCGATTGGGTACTTCCGAATGCTAAAGCGGCTCATCTGCCACGCAATTCGAAACCCCGCATAGTTTTCGCGTCGTCCACCGTCGGGCGGAAGGGATGTTACGAACTTCGCGAACCATTGGCAGGGATCGACGCCGTGATCGTACTGACGGGGCCGCTCATCGAGGGCAAAGATTTCTGGAACGGCCTTGAGACGATCTCCGGCATCAGCGACCCGCTCGTGGATGCCGATGTGGTTGTGCTTCCGGCGTTCGTCGAACATAAACCGCGTCGGCTTCTGCGGGCGGTGTCAATGGGCATTCCGGTGATCGCTTCTACAGCGTGTGGTATTGGAAATTTGGCCGGAGTTCGGGAGGTCGCGGAGGGTTCGGTGGACGAACTTCGATCCGCGTTGAACCAGGTGTTGTTCAGTCACACACGGTCCAAAGCGGTCAAAGCAGAAAATGTTGAGCTGGCAAAGCAACCTTAAGGCTGATTCGCGTTTCAAATAGTCTCAATGCAAAGTTTTCCCCAAAAAAAGGCCGGAATGGCGAAATGGTTGCTGCCGGCGATTGTTTTCTGCATTTTTGCTGCGGCTTCCGCGAACGGACAAAGCATCCTGAATACCGATCCCGACATTGTTGCCGAGGCCTATCTCGCCCCCGCAGATAAAGAAGGAAAGGCAGGAGCGGCGACCAAGGACTTTCTAACGACCGATATCCCAATTTTCTGTGTTGTCCGGCTCTCGGACGTTCGGGTTGCCGATATAAAACTGAATCTTATCGCAGCCAACGTCGCGGGTGTGAAGCCGGAAACGCGAGTCGTAAGCACGAGTTACACGACCGGAGAGGGCGAAGACCGCGTGAATTTTACCGGTAAGCCGCACGGAAGCTGGGTTCCCGGAACATACCGAGCCGATATCTACGTCGGCGGCGTACTCGTCCGCAGCCTCGATTTCCACATCGCCAAGCCGATCGGCGACCCGGCAACAGTCACCGCTGTTCCGACCCAGACCAAGAGTACACCGCGCACTCGTCAATTACGGCGAAAACCCTGAAGAGCAGAATATACTTGAAGTTTCACTCCAGGAGATCCTTTAATTTCCGCGTAATACCATTGTCTATATTGACCTGCATTGGTCTGCGATCAGCAACATCCCATGTGGTAAAATTTACAGCACGGAGAACCACTATGACCGTTGAACAAGAAGTTTTAGAAAAACTAAAGACCTTGCCACCCGATCGGAAACGAGAGGTTCTGGAGTTTGCGGAATTCCTATCTTCCAAGGTAACTGTCGGAGTTAGGAATCGAGTTAACGGAGCATTAACTGAGCTAAATGAGAATGAATTGACACACCTGGAATCGGAATTCAAAGATTATGACCGACTTTATCCCCGACGATAAATTCGTCACGGACACGATGGCGGTGGTGCTACATTTGGAGAACCGCAGATCTTCGGCCGACGTTCAGAGAATCTTCGAAGGTGCCGATGCGGGTTTGATAACCATTTACATTCCTGCGATAGTTTTTGCTGAAGTACTTTATTTATCGGAAAAAAGGCGGATCGACGTTGGGCTTTCTGAACTGGAACGTCATATTGAAGCTCACCCCGGGTTCGTTCAGGTTCCACTCAGCATGGAGATCGTTCTCAACGCCCGGAAAATCACGGATATTCCGGAACTCCACGATCGCCTGATCGCATCAACCGCTAATTTTTCAGACCTAGAGCTGATCACGAATGATCCCAAGATCCAAGCTTCAAACTTCACCCGAACCAGATGGTGATCCTTCCTAGAATAAATGCGTCAGAACGGGCTTGTCTTCTGCAAGGCCGAACTGGATAGCCGAGAATGCTCCGGTCGAGCTGGTAAGGCGATACCAGACGCCATCTGACGGCCTGAATACGCCGATGTCTGTTCGTCCGTCGCCGTCATAGTCGCCGGCAACCGGAATATCGGATGGCAACCCGAACTGTTGAGCCGTGACGGCGCCATTTGTGCTTCGCATGATGTACCAGACGCCGCTCGACGGTCGCCACACGGCTCTGTCGAACTTGCCGTCGCCGTCAAAATCACCGGCGACCGGAATGTCGCCCAGCAGTCCAAACTGGACCGCAACGAATGCGCCGTTGCCGCTATTTAACCGATACCAAACTCCGCTAGACGGGCGGAAAAGACTGATGTCAGCTTTGCCGTCGCCACTATGATCGCCGGCCATCGGGATGTCACCCGGCAATCCGAACCCGACCGCGCTGAATGACCCGTTGCTGCTGCCCTGCCAATACCATGTTCCTGTCGAAGCCCTAAACACGGCAACATCGGTCCGACCGTCGCCGTCAAAATCTGCCGGTGCCGGAATGTCGTCGGCGAGCCCGAAGCTGATCACATCCACAGTATTGTTTGCGCTTTTTAGCCGCCACCACACGCCCGCTCGGTAAATGGCAGCGTCTGCAATTCCATCACCATCGTAGTCGGCCGCGACCGCCTTGTCTCCGGCAGTTCCAAATCCAAATGCGGTGAATCCGGCCTGGCTGCGGTTTAGGTACCAAACGCCGCTTGACGGACGAAAGACACCAATGTCTGCTTTGCCGTCGCCATCAAAGTCAAAAGTGGGTTTCACCACCTGTGCCAAACAACTCCCTCCCGTTCCCGCAAGGTGTCCATTGACCTCGGAAAGCGAAAGCGAACAGAAGACCATCGGCGTCGTGCCGGAAAGCTGAGTGTTCATCAGCGAATTGCCGCAGTTCTGTGCCGCATCAGCGTGGCCTGCGCCGAAGTTATGGCCAAGCTCGTGCGCCGGGACGAGGTATTTTCCGGGTGCCCAGCTAATATAGCCGCTTATGCCGTAGGCAAATGCCGGATTGTTGCAGATCACGCCCAGATAAGCGAAACCCTGCGAGAGCACGTTCGATTTTCCGCTAAATAGATGCGCGACGTTGCGGGGATAAACGTGCGTCGGATAGTTCACATTCCAGTGATTCTGAAAATTTGTGAGTATCGCTTGGAGGTTCACTCCCGCAAACGGGTCCTGCGACGACCAAGTGTGCTGATAGGTAACGCGGATCGTTAGGTTTATTTGAGTACTGAACGAGCCTTCGACCATGTTCAGAATGCCGAGGATCTCGTTGTTCGCGTTGGCCGCACCGCCAAGTGCCGTGACATATTCACGATCAGCGTCGGTCGCAATGTCCAACCTCCGCAACGCTTGCACTGCTGACGCGCCGCTGCCCGCGGCCAACGATTGGCCATACTCGATCTTTGCCGGCAGGTCGGCATCACACCAGAACGAAGCCTGTCCTTTAGTGTCTTCGCCGCGGTACGCGACGGTCTCATCAGACGCGGCCGCCGGGCTGTATTTTGATGCAGGCTCCAGATAGATCCGGTCGTTTGCCGCGTCAAAAAACCCTTCGATACGGCCATCGGTTATCTGCAGCCGCACTTCCGAACCGGGGCTGCCTTCGACGTAGCCCTTGAATGTGTTGACGGTCGATCGCGGAATCGGCAATAGGCCGTCGGGGCCGCTGTCTTCTGCACGGTAATCCGCCGCCCTAATGTCATTCGGGACGATCCGAAGATCGTATGCCCGTCCGTCTGCGTTCACGCGGAGTCGCGATGCGGCTTCGCTACCGGCGAGCCCAGCCGGGACGTCTATTCTGATGACCTCAAAGCGGGAGAATGCCTTGTTCAGGTCTCCCTGCAGCCGTTCGGACTGGGCCGAGGCTGCAACAGAGAGTGTCAAAAACAGAGAAACAAAAACAAAACGACGAAGGAGAAAAACTTTGGTAGTCATTTATGTATAATCCTAAAAAAGGCCAGGGATGTGGGATGTACGGCAGTGGGACTTTGTTGTGGAAAAACGTCCCTATTTAAATACATTGCTATTGCCCGCCGTCTTCCATTTCCGACACCATTTTGAAGAAAATAATTGGAAAATTTTGGCGACTGCTCTCGCCGCAATGGCGACGGCGCGTAATAAAGCTTACACAGCAACGATTTACGGCGTCGGCCGCGGTCGTTATTCGAAATGATGCGGGCGAAGTTTTGCTGCTCAATCACGTGCTTCGCGTTGCTTCAGGCTGGGGTCTTCCCGGCGGGTTCGTCGACCGCGGCGAAGAACCGGTGGATACGATAAGACGCGAACTACGCGAAGAAGTCGGCATCGAGATCGAGCGGCCGGAGCTATTTCGGATTCGCACCCTTGGAACGCACATCGAGTTCATTTTCACAGCACGAACGAATGAGCCGGGCGAGGTTCTGACCCGCGAGATCTACGAACTCAGATGGTTTCGGCCCGACGATCTGCCCGAAAACTTCAGCCGTCAGCAGAAACAGGTCATCGACACGGTTTTCGCAGAGGATTCTTGATAAACTTCGCAAGCGTGTCTAAAATACGTCTTTACGTTCGTAACGCTCTTTTAGGAGATTATAATGGTAGATCTTATTCCCTCGGCTGAATCGGTGATGGAGATACTGGAGAAGACCGGTGCTTATCGCCGGGGCCACTTCATTTATCCGAACGGCAAGCATGCATCGCACTATTTTCAGATGCCGCTTGCATTCCGTTATTACGACAATGCCCGCATCCTTTCCGTTGGCCTTAGCCGTATGTTCCGTATGGAGCGAGCGATCGCCAAAAGCTTGCCGCAGATATCGGTCATCAGCCCAAGCCCCGGCGGCATCATGGTCGCTTTCGGTGTTCGCGAAGCCTTGGGTGCTGACCAGATCTATTGGGCCGAGATGGAAGAGGGAAGCCGGCAGTTTCGGCAGTACATCGGCAAAGGTGACGTGTATCCGGCGATCATCGTCGACGACATCGTCCGCTCGGGCCGGGCGATCAATGAAACGATCGAACTAGTAAAAAGCGTCGGTGCGAACGTCATCGGTATTGGCTCGATCGTTCGATTCGAAGATTCGCCGAATGAGTTTGAAGGAATTCCGCTCCGCAGCCTGTTGACCTTTGATGTAAACTTTTACGAGACTGAGGCTGACTGGAAAGTCTCGCGAAGTGCGTCAGACGCATCCGAAGAGCGCGTCCGCGTGTAGGCAATTATTAGCGATAGATAGCGGTGCATTGGCTAAACGGCCGGGCACCGCTATTTCGTTGTTTGAGCTTTGAGTTGGGCCAGGTCTTCCTGCAATTCGCGGCGGCCAACGTAGAGCCGAAGAAAGCGATCTTTGTCGCGGAAGAAAAGCAGGATCGCCTTGCCCCAGCCGCGGAGTTCCTCGAACGACTCGAGCGTAATGAGCGCGACCCAGCCGCTAAAGAATGCTGCCGGAATGGTCGCCAACGCGTACCACAAGCCCCAGAAATAGTAGACGACCCCAGCCGTAATGAACCACGTCAACGGCATGAACATTATCCCCGCTAGGACCTTTACGGTCGAAGCAACATCGTCCGCCCCGTGCCGGGCATAGATGCGCGAAAGCACTTTGCTGATCTGATACGCCGGAAAATGGAGCACCGCTCCGATCACCGCGACCGGCAAAAGCATTAATAGATACCACGATCCGAGCAGTGCCCGTTTGACGACAAACCCGCGTGTGTATTGCGCGAGCGAAAGGTGCTCGGCCTCAATGCCGGCCGCGGTCAGATCGGTGTCAAGCTCGTTCAGCCGTCGGTCAAAATCTGATGTCTCGGCTTCGCCCTCCGAACGAGCTTTCTCCAAAAATCCCTGCGTAAACCGAAGCCGTGCCTGCAGATCATCGGTCTCAGCCGTAGTCAAAAAGATCTCCTCGGCGATGCCCGCTGTGTACAGTTCCGCTTCATTCTCGGCATTCACCGTGACCTCACGAAGCGCTTCCTCGATGCGTTTGGTGAGCTGCTGGACAGCTTCTTTTGCCGGTTGGCCATTCTCATCCGTCGCGGCTGGTTCAACCGTGAACGCTTCGCCAAAATGAAGAAGTGCTTCGCTGCGAAACGTCGTCTTGTTGGTGTAATAAAGCCCGACAGGGACGATGCGGACCTCGATCGGATCGTCGCCGTGAGCGACATTTACTGCGCCGAGGGCAATGCGGGCAGCACCGGTCTTGATCGGCAAAAGCTTTGGCGAATTATGCGAGATGCCTTCCGGAAACAAGGCGATCGAGCCGCCCGCCCGGAGGCGTTCGTGAGCTGCCTCGAATGTCTTGAGGTTCTGGGAAATATCCGCACCGGCGTCGATCCGGCGATAGACCGGCAGAGCTTCGACCGTTTTCAGCATGAATGAGATCACCGGCATGCTGAACAGCGTCGATTTGGCAAGGAATGATATCTTTCGCGGCAGGGCGACAAAAACAAGGGCAGGATCGATCAGGCCGTTCGGATGATTGAGCACAAAGATTACGCCAGTTCCTTTCGGCACGATGTCGGCGTTGACCGTTTCGATGCGGCGGAAAAAAAGCTGGAGGGCACCCCCAAAGATCGCAAGCAGAACGCGGTAAACTACTGACCCTGTGCGGTTTAGAACAACATCGGCAAACGTCAGTTTTTTCGCTGGAGCGGGCATGGCGTCACGGCTGTAGGTAGTGGCTAGATCTCGTGACGGTTGGTAAGGGCCTTGTCCATCGTGACTTCGTCCACGTATTCGAGGTCGCTGCCGACCGGCATGCCCATCGCGATCCGCGTTGTCCTGACGCCGAGCGGCTTTAGCAGCCGGGCGATGTAGTTAGAGGTTGCTTCGCCTTCGGTCGTCGGGTTGGTCGCAACGATAACTTCCTTGACCTCGACACCCTCGTTGTTTTCAGGGATCAGCCGCGGGAAAAGGTTGGCGATCATCAGCTCGTCCGGACCGACGCCGCGGATCGGCGAAAGCGAGCCGTGAATGATGTGATACAGCCCGCGATAGGAACGCGTCTTTTCGACCGCAACCAGGTTATACGGCTCCTCGACGATGCAAATGATCGAGCGGTCGCGTTTGGGGTTGGAACAATATAGGCAGGGGTTGACGTCGGTAAGATTATTGCAGACCGAGCAAAAGACTATCTTTTCCTTAACCTCGCGGAGGGCAGTGATGAAGTTATCCACCTCATGCTGCGGCCGCCTAAGAATATGGAATGCCAACCGCTGAGCAGACTTCGCCCCGACACCCGGCAGGCGTTTAAATTCATCGATCAGCCGGGCCACCGGTTCGGAATAATCAAGCATCTTGTTCGGAGTTCCGGCTTCAGCCGGCCTCTGAGGTTTGGAGTTCCGGCTTTAGCCGGCTTCCGAGTATAGCGAAGTGGGCCGCCTAAAGGCGGAACTCCAAACACTGGATCCAAACTACATCAAGCCGGGAGGCAGCATGCCGCCGAGTTTGCCTTTCAGCGATTCTTCGACCTTGCGGTGAGCTTCGTTCAGAGCCGCTACGGTCAGGTCCTGAAGCATCTCGACATCGCCGTCTTTGACGAGATCGGGCGAGATCTTTAGCTCGACCACTTCAAAATCGCCGCGCATTTTCACCGTAACGGCACCGCCGCCGGCAGTCGCGTCGACGACCGTTTCCTTCATTTCCTTGCCCATTTTTTCCTGCATTTGCTGGGCTTGCTGCATCATCGAATTTATGTCAAATCCACCTGGTAATTTCATTGTTTTATTTCCTTTTCAAATCGGCCAATGTTTCTGCAATCGTAACTTTCCGCCTGTCCTTTTGCAAATAAGCGTCTTTCTGCGACCCTTTGCCGATCGATAAAATTTCTCTTTCATTTTTCCTAATTATGTGTATGATATGGCTACATTTTGCTAAGTGAGGAGTTCCCCCTAATATGAACGGCGAAAAAAAGGTCCATTGGTTCAATTCCGGTACCGCACTCGCGATCGGGCTGATCATTTCATCGATAATTGGCGGCTGGTTCTATTCGACGAAACGCGGCGATGAGGCAATAACGGTAACCGGTTCGGCGAAACGGCGAATAAGTTCCGACCTCGTCGTGTGGACCGCGGGAGTTTCGGCGCAGTCCCCGACATTGACCACCGCCTACGCACAACTTGCCGACAATATTCCTAAGATAAAGCAATATTTGCTTTCCAAAGGTATTCCTGAAGACCAAATGACCGTTTCGTCTATCTCCACGACGACCCTAAAGCGGCGCGATGCCGAGTATAACGACACCGGCGAGATAACCGGCTACTCGCTGACCCAAAACATCGAGGTTCGTTCCACCGATGTCGCAAAGATCGCCCAGGTAGCGCGCGAAGCGACGGAGCTTATCAATCAGGGTATTTTGATCGAATCCGGAGCTCCGAAATATTACTACACCGCTATCGGCGACCTGAAGATCGAAATGCTCGGCGAGGCCGCCAAAGACGCCCGCGAACGCGCCGACCGCATCGCCTCCAGCACCGGCAATTCGATCGGTTCCGTGCGTTCGGCAAAGATGGGTGTGCTCCAGATCACCGCGGCCGACTCGACCGAGGTCTCGGA
>JBBQTV010000119.1:0-11655 GCA_038212935.1 Pyrinomonadales bacterium
CTCAAACATCTCACGGGCCGAAACGCCGTTTATCACCCGGACGCCTTTCGGCGGCGCGACCGACGTCACACCCGCGACAACCGTCACCTCGGCACCTCTCGCCGCCGCAGCCTCAGCCACCGCAAACCCCATCTTCCCCGATGAATGGTTCGATATAAACCGCACCGGATCGATCGCCTCCCGCGTCCCGCCCACGGTGATCAGCAGTCGCTCGCCACTCAAGTCGTTTGAATGAGGAATACGGAATTCGGATTGCGGTATGGCGGAGGTAGATCGATCTTCTTCATTCCGAATTCCGAGATCCGCATTCCGCAATACTCCAAGAGCTTGCTCTACGATATTCTCCACGTCCTCCAGCTTCCCCGTCCCGACCGTTTTGCACGCAAGCTCGCCCGCCACGGGTTCCACAAACATCACACCGTCGGCCTTTAGCCGTTCGATGTTCCGCTGCGTCGCGGGCTGTTCCCACATCGTTGTGTTCATCGCCGGAGCTATCATCACCGGAGCGGTCGACGCTAGATACGTCGACGTAAGAAAATCATCGGCCACGCCGTTCGCAAACTTCGCAATGATGTTCGCCGTCGCCGGCACGATCAGCAGCAGGTCGATCTCCTGCGAAAAATTGATGTGCGCTATCGGGTCCGGATTCGCCGGGTCATAGTCATCCACGATCACATGCCGATCCGTCAACGCCCGAAACGTCAGCGGCTGCACAAACTCCGTAGCATGCCGCGTCATCGCCACCGAAACCTCGCACCCCGCCTTCTGCAACGCACGCATAACCTCCACAGCCTTATAAGCCGCGATCCCGCCCGAAACACCGAGCCCAATCCTTGGTGGGTCTTTCATTCCCATACAAAACCTTTCTTGCCGGCGATAATACCTATTTGATCATCGCCCATAAAATAACACTCCTATTGCTCTCATCGATCGTAAGCAGTGTTCGCCAATCAGGACTCCAATTTGCTATCCGTCTTCGAAACGATCTTTCCTGCCGCTTTGGGTCTTTCTTCCCAGCTTCAAAAAGGACCGTGCCGCCGGCCGGATCGAAGACCCGGACGTTTTCACCGGAGACAGAAAGCAGAAGCCCATTCGCCTGATTGAATCGGAATACCTCATAATCGATCGCGACATTAATGTCCGGGAAATCCGGGTGGTATCGAGACAGCCAAGTTGTTTTACGTTTCCAGGCCACCTTCTCCGTATTGAGATTCCACACACTCACTTCGTTAGAAAGATCATTAATTACAAAATATTTTCCATCAGGACTCCACCGGTCTCCGAAACCTCTTTTGAGTTCATCCGGACTTTCCAACGAATGGCTTTCCCTTCCCGTTTCAACATCAAGGATCTTGATCATCCGAGGCTTTGGGAGGAGGATCGCAATACTTTTCGAATCTGGACTGAATCCCACAAACTGAATATTACCCGTCTCCTTAGTATCTATGAATGAGTACAATGGCTTCGAATCGTCGTCGGCACGCCAACACGTCACACCTACAGACGACACTATATGCCCACACATGAATTTACGGTTTGGACTTTCTCCCGCGAAAGACGCATAGACCGGAGAACTCGTGTTCGCCAAATTATGGTCGAAACCTTTTTCGACCTTGCCCGAATCTATATCCATTATCCTGATCGGTTTTGTACCTTCTTTATAAAAGAAATTTCCGATCAGCTTTTTTCCTGACGAGGAAAAACCTAAATAGCGCATTTGCCCGAGGGGCAGACGTTCGGCTCGTATCGTTTTCCCACTCTTATCACGAATAGAATAAGCTATCTTCGACGACGAAAATTTTGTTTCCGCTCCTCCAACGGTGAGAATTCTGTCACCAGGCGCGTTCCACTCCGCAACCCGGACACCGTCGACTTCGTCCAGTACCGCGATGAGTTTGCCGGAATCTGCGTCCCAAATTCGAGCAACGGCTCTATTACTAAATTTTCGGCCAAAATGGAGAATGTGCGAGCCGCCGGGCTGCCAATGAAATTCTTCGCCCTCTTTTAGATAGTCTGTGTCTCCCTCAAAAGCAGCTAGTTTTTTCCCACTTTCAGTGGAATAGACCTCGGCAATTTTGCTGCCGACCAAAAGCAGTTTTGTGCCGTCAGTATTAAATTTCGCGATCCGGATAAGTTCGGAGCTATCGCTAAAGGAAATTCTCAGTCGTTCCGAAAATACGTTCGGCGAACTCTGAGAATTTGAAAACTCGGCAAAAAGCACCAGAACGAGCGCGAAAGCGACCGAAGCCGCTCTCAAACAGCCAGTCCAGCGTGAAAGAGTTGATCCAATTTGATAGTTGTACATAGAATAGGCTTGAGAAACGAGGAACGGAAGACAAAAGATCCCATCCGCACCCATCATTCAATGAGATTCTACCTCAAATCCGGTCATCAGCTATTTTATAATTCCGCGACCCAAACGTGAAGTAGTACCCCCAACCCGCGATCCCGCCCGAAACACCCAAACCTATGCGGTAGTTTTGCATGGATAATAAGTAGCACGAGTTTGTTCGGTTTCGCTAAGTCGGATCGTTTAGGGTTTCGTCGCCGAGCACGTCCTCGACGTACAGCATTCTGGTCGCCCGTACAGCCACCACCAGCAAAGGCGTTGCTAATATAAGCCCGATGCCGCCGCCGATCACACCCATCAGTACCTGAACCATTATGGTCAGCCCGGGCGGCAACGAAACGGCCTTTTTCTGTACCAAAGGCGTGAGCACATAGCTTTCCAGCGTCTGGATCGCTGTGAAAAAGCCGATAACGTAAAGCGCAGTGGCCGGGCTTTCGAGCAAGGCCAGCAATGCCGCCGGTACCAATGCGAGAAGCGGGCCAATGTTGGGTATAAAAATAAGCAGTGCGGCAAGTATTCCGAGCGTCAATGCTAGCGGCACGCCCAAGAACCATAGCCCGGCCCACGTCAGGAGCCCGATGAAGATCATCTCTGTAATTTTGCCGATCAGCCACCATTGAAGGTCGTCCCCGACTTGTTCGAAGACCTCTCTTGCACGTTCCCGTTTGTCCATCGGGATCAGATGAATAACGCCCTTAAGGTAGGTCTTCGGCTCGAGCGCCAGAAACAAGCCGACGAAAAGCACGATCACCAATCGGCTGAGCCATTCGGCCGTCGACGATAAATAACCGGTTGCGGTGGAGAAGATCCGGCTGCCGCTCGGCATCATTTCACCCGTTTTCGGCAGCCCCTCCATTACCCGTCGTCCCCACTCGTAACTTTCGACGTTCTGCTGCAATTTTTCGACGGCCCGCGGCAGCGTTTCCATCAGATTGTCAACCTGCACGGCTACATTTGGTGCAAGAAACCAGAGCGCTGTGCCGAATATCGACAGTAGACAAATGACCACCAGCAAAAGCGACCATCGCCGCCCCAATCCCGTGTACTGGCAGACGAAAGTCGCCAGACTGTGCAAAAATACCGCCAGCAAAACCCCCGCAAACGCCAGCAAAAATACTTCGAGGGCATACCATAACAGCAGCGCCGCGATCACCATCGCAAAGAGCAAAAACATTTGGCTCCAGCGGATTCGTTGTGGTTCAGAGGACATGATCATAGACATCGGTCGGCGTTTGTTCACCGCAATGCCGATAACGCGGTCCGAAGAAATCTATTCTTCCGGTTCACGGCCATGGCTTCCGTGTACAAACCTACCCGTAGCTTAAACCATTCTGTTACAGCAGTCTGTTCGTCACATTACTCAAATGTTCATCACAGATCCGAACCGTGACCGACGCCAATCGTCTGCGACAATCTTCCGATCTGCGATAAACTCAGGTCTATGAAACCCGAGGTCCTTTCATCCAAGACGGTCTATTCCGGCAATATTTTCGATGTTCGCGTTGATGAAATTCGCGAGGGCGATGTCGAATACGAGCGGGATATCGTTGTGCATAAGGGAAGCGCGGTGGTTGTGCCGGTGTTTGATGACGGAACTGTCGGGCTTGTGCGGCAGTATCGGCATGCGGCGGGCAAGCATCTGCTCGAAATGGTTGCCGGAGGCATCGAACCCGGCGAAGACCCACAGGCCGCCGCCGTTCGCGAACTGGAAGAAGAGCTTGGCGTAGCCGCCGAAAGGTTCCAGAAGATCTCTGAATTTTACGTCTCGCCCGGCTTTTTGACCGAAAAGATGCACGTCTTCATGGCAACCGGCCTGACCGAGGTCGGCCAAAAGCTCGAAGCCGACGAGATCCTCACCATCGAACGCCACACGTTCGCCGTTCTGCTCGAAATGATCAGCCTCGGCCAGATCGAGGACGCGAAGACCATCATCGGCATTTCGCTCGCCGCCAAGCTCACCGACGCCGTTGACCCGTCCGCCAAACTTCCCTCGTCTATTCACGCTCCCGATTAGCTCGCGGCGGCAGCTCCTCCGCCGAATTTAGGTCCAGCACCAGCATCGGTTCCCTGCCGTGCATCTCCTCGCGTATTTCCCTGAAAACAAGTGTCCGCTCGACCTTTATCCCAAACTGGATCAGGAGCTTTCGTGCCCTGACGACCTTCATTTTCCGGTCGCGTCCATACGCCCCAACCGGAAAATTCTGCTCGCTGGTCGGAAACTTCACCGCAATGCAGCGCGTCGCCGCGTCGTACATCAGCGTCACGTTCCACGGCGAACCGATCGCCTTAAACGCCTGCGCGTTCAACGCGATCTCGCCCCGCCTATTCAACGAAACATACATCCGCGGCTCCGAATAACCCGGCCGCGGCTTCCAATTCTCAGCGATCTGCCATCCACCCATCTGCGACATAACATTTCATTTATAGCACACGCGTTCCACAAAACGCAACAGCTGAATGAACCGAATGCGGGCATCGAAGTCGGTCGAAATATGTAAAGCGGCAGAATAGCAGATTGCATGCCAGATCCCTTTCCTCAGACGCCATCTAGAGCTGAAAGCTCGGCGGATTTACGGCAATCCAGCTCCAACTGGTCTTTTGAAAGATCGAACTGAATCCTCGTTACTCTTCCCTTTATGACACTTAGAGAAATTCCACGTTCAGAGTGCTCGTATTCTAAAGCTCCGTCTATATCGTTGACACGTTCAATCCGGAAACGCGAGAGATCATACCCTAAGACACCTATCTTCATTCGTTTGGCAGGATGAAGAATCGCTAGAACAAGTCGACCTGCTGGAACGTCGTAGCCAGCCTTATTCTGCTGCGATGAGCAGCCCCCGGTGGAAAATTTTACTTCGAGATCACCATACCTAGTTTCATACTCAAATAATTCGGTCCACCCATCAACCTCCGTTTCGGCCAAATTCCGCCGAAGAATCGGGGTCGAGAGGTCAAAGACTCTTTCGACATCGGATCTAGTAGATTTGGAGGTCTCCAATTGTTTCATTTTTGAAATCCAAGTTTGACCAAGGCATTCGAGCGGGGAAAATATTAATCCAATGATAAACAAGCACAGAAATTTCATTTCGTTTCCCCTAACGTTTCTAAAACCTTTTCCCGTCCAACTGCATTTCCATCTATTTCCATAACAATCGGGTCAGCCTGCGTCATTGTAATTCTCTGGCAATCACTTTCTCAATGATAGGTGATGAAGCTTCCGATGGAGGTTTTGAGTTGCCTATTGCCAGGACTTTCGTTCTGAGTCGTAGGTAACTGATTCCCCGAGTTCTGCTCCGTACCAGAGCTTATAACGAGTCTCACTTAGCTGTCTATAGTAGATCGGGCCCTCCTCGGACTCGGCGAACCCGACCTCAGTTAAGGACTTTGGCAATCGATCTGATTTGTCTCTGAAGTTCTCAATCGCTTTGATTATTTCCTCGCCATAGATCTGCTTAGTTTGGACAAGATCTCCGGAACAGGCCATTAGAAAAAATGAAATTGACAGGAGAAATGCCAAAAAGCATGACTTGCAGGTTCTAGTTGTTGTCATCGTTACTTTACTCGCGTAGAGAGAAATCCCACTTAGGGTCAGAGGTTCGTTAACTCAAATCTTCTCCTTCTTCATTTTGGAATAGCAACATAAGTGACGGAGCTACGGGAAGGCTGAGGATGATCAGATTGGAGGTCGGGAGCGGGTTTTATCATTTTCTAGTCCCCGTGAGCCCGTGGCGAGGACTCACGACACATTCCCCGCCGCAGTCGAACCCCTGTAGCTACGAACGCCGCAATTCCCTATGCTTCCCTCATTATCAACCTTTCGCCATCGATCAATTGTTTATGGTCACCGAAAATCATATGGATCGACGAAAACAACCCTTCTTTCTCTTCTTTCTTGAACGTTCTGTCTTCGCTTTTCAATAGAATAGGCAGCATCAAAAAAAGGCCTTCCGCGTTCTGTAGGCTCTGAACCAAAATATACGCCAGATCGACCGAAGCCTCGTGGCGATAACCGTCGGCTACAAACAGCTCTCTTAATGATTGCTCTACCCGTCTCCACTCCTCTACTGATAGCGATTTCATAATTCTTATTATAGCGGTCGCAAAATGTGGGAACGATAAACAACTAACCGCCAAACCATCGTGACATACGCCTCTTCGACCACTTAATGAACGTTCCGAGAGTCTGCGGAGCGGACGGCAATAACTTTAGCTACAGGTGGAGTGCAACGGAACCTGTAGACGATTGCGGCAAATAATTCTCAGCATGTGTAACACGCGAAATATATGCCGCATGCTCCGCAAGTTCATTGAATTTCGCCCGTCACCCCACGTTACGCTCCGCTCCACGTGGGGCTAAAGCTATAACGTGTGCTCCGCACACTGATTGGGGAAAGATCTAGCCAGTTAGCAACCGGCGGTTCCAAAACTTGCCGCTAATCCAACTAGCTTGTCGGTCGATGCATATGAAGACAAGTGAAGTTCGGTGCCGATGGAACCTTTCTCATTAAAATCGTCGAAATAGAGGTCGAGTTTGCCATCGCCGTCCAAGTCCCCGGCCCAGAGGAGGCTTCCGATGATATCCCGATCATCTGATTCAATGTGATATTTCTGAACCAGCACTTGGTTGACACCGTTCAACTCCAGTACGAGCACCGCTACTTTTACATTATCCTTCGTAAGACCAAGAGAAGTTCGGAGAACATACTTGTTGTCATTTAGGATGAACTCGCGTCGATAACCGGTGGACAGTTCCTCGTTCTGAGATCCATTTTCATCAGATTCTTCCCACACCCGTCGTTGAAAGAGCGTGGCAACGGGCCCAGGCTTCAATCCTCGGATATCTTTAAGAGCCATTACAGGTTTGCCGGCGACCTTGAAAGAAAGTTTTGCGTCCGGCACATCGCCAGGCCAGCTAACGGTCTTTAGCTTTTTCACTTTAGCGGTCGACAGTCGAAGGTGAAACTTATTTACAGATTTAACCAAAACAAGCCATGATTCGCCGTTCTTAGCAACAACTTCATCGCGCCGATAAATACCGTCATCTAGAATATCGATCAATTTTTCATCAGACTCCCGTACAACAGGTTCATCCGGAAACAATTCACGGAAAGTCGGAAGGTCACGGAACTCGGGAACGAAATCGTCAGGCAACTGAGGAGTCGGCAGATCGGCGTTGAAATCAGAAGGCGTTGTCGGGGATTCATGATCTTCCATTAACATATCCGCAAGCTGCGAAAAGCCATATGCGGTGACGGCGATCACGAAAGCACTAAAGAATGCTGCAAATCGAGGTCCGAATTGATCCATCATCAAACTCCCTTAAACCTTTAGCAACCACTGTTGGTAAAGACTGCGGCTAAACCTACGTGTTGGTTTTTGGCGGCATGCGAGGAGAGATAAAGAAGTGATACAAGCGATTCTCCACTTCGCCAGTTCTCCAGATAAAGGTCCAGTTTTCCGTCGTTGTCAAGGTCGCCCGCAAGCAGCACATCGCCGAAGTCGATACCTGACTCGTCCCAGACACCCGAATATTCGAGGACTCTCTCCCGGCTGCCATCGCTGAGAACCAGGACGCCTACCCGCGTGCCCTCTTTTGTAAGGCCCCTGGATACGCGAAGCCTCCAAGTCACACCATTGAGTTCATATGCGCGCGCCATCCCTACCTTCAACGTGTCTCTTTCACTGAAAGCACGGCGATGATAAACGACATTTGCCTTGCCCGGCTTTAGATTCTTTATCTTTTTCGCCGCCAGAACGGGTTTTCCGATTACCTTAAAATTAGGCTCAATTAGACCAGTTGTCTCACCATCTTCATGTTTCATTCTTTTTGGTTTTGCCTTGGCATGACTGAACGTAAAACCGGAATCGTCCTTGGTAAGAACAAGCCATTTTGTGCCGGCATTTAGATCAAATTGATTCTCGTAAACGGAGGTGTCGGTTTCCCAAAGCTCGATGAGGTTCGGTTGATATTCCGGATGGGCTAACTCTTCATAATCATCTGGCAGGTCGATGAATTCGGGGACGAAATCATCAGCCACTGGCGGCGGGTCGATATGAGTTCTAACCAGTACTTCTTCTTCGCCAACCGGAGGGACGTCGAAGTCGCTTGATCCAATAAGCCAAAGATCCGCCGCGACCACACCGATCACGATCGCTAAGATAAATGTGATCGGTTTTGTCAGCCAGCTTTTCATTTGGGTTGGAGCCTCCTCTTGGGTTAGAGGAATTCTAACATAGATAATGTAGCGATCGGACGTTAATTTAGTTTGGCAATCCTATTGGCCGGGAGGGTGGAGGATGGCGAATTTAGGGAATCGGCTTGCGGACGGCGGCGCATGAGAGGCGGCTGTGCTTAAGAGTGTTGTCGAAGCGGGCGAGGTGGAACCGCTTAACAATGATGTCGTTGACAACCGGGCGGGTGATGACAAAGACGACAACGGCGAGGCGAGAGCGAAGAGTTGAGAGGTATGGTGGGCGTGGTTTTTGGGATAGTGGAGATGGAGAGCGATGGGGTGCATTGCCGGGAGATGGGATCTGTTTGCCGAAACGCGGTCCGTTTGTGGCCGTTTTCGGTTCGGTCGTCGTGCGGGGCGGTGCGTCTGCCCCGGATTTCGGTCATATTTGCGGCGGGCGGGTCATGCGGCAGCAGGCATTTGGACGATCCGCCGATAAGGCACGTCAGCACTTGACCTTGACGCGGCCTTTCGATACTCTATCAGTTCGCTTTTTTGCGAAAATATCTATCAGTGTAGGCGCTTATGAGTACATATTTTCCGAGTGGAATTGGTTTAGCTGAAAATCGCAAATGGTTCGTCGTTGATGCCCAAGGCAAAACGGTCGGCCGCCTTGCTACGGAAGTGGCAAGGATACTGTCCGGCAAGAACAATCCGGCGTGGACGCCGTTTATGGATATGGGTGATCATTGCGTGGTAATCAACGCCCGGCATGCCGTTTTTACTGGCTCCAAGAACGACCAGAAGCTTTATCGCCGACACACGCTGTATCCGGGCGGACTTCGCGAGACGACCGTCAAGGAAATGTTCGAAAAGAAACCTGAAAAGGTTATCGAACTTGCCGTGAAAGGCATGCTGCCGAAGACCAAGCTCGGGCGTGCAATGGTAAAGAAACTAAAGGTTTACGCGGACGCCGACCATCGCCACTTCGCACAAAAACCAGAGGCAATTGAAATCAAGTCGTAAGTCATGAGTCTGAAGTCCGAAGCAGGATCTCAGACCTCGGACTTAAGACTCTAGACTTTAGACTCGACACTTTTTTATGGCTGACATTCAATATTACGGCACCGGCCGCAGAAAGACTTCGACAGCACGCGTTTACCTGCGTCCCGGTTCGGGCGACATCTCGGTAAACCGACGCCCGTTCGACAATTATTTCCCGAATGAAGCGCTTCGGATGATCATCCGCCAGCCGCTCAGCCTGACCGAAACGTTGGGCAAATTCGACATTCTGATCACCGTCGATGGCGGCGGAACTGCCGGCCAGGCCGGTGCGGTTCGTCACGGCATCACGCGTGCTTTGATGGAATTTAACGCTGATCTGCGGCCTTCGCTGAAGAAAGCAGGACTCGTAACCCGCGACCCGCGTCAGAAAGAACGAAAGAAATACGGTCAGAAAGGCGCCCGTAAGCGGTTCCAGTTCTCGAAACGATAATTCGGTTCGGAGTTACGGCTTGGGCGAGCTTTATGCGGCCTCTGGCGGAAATCCCAACCTATTCCATCGCCGGAATACCTTGGTTTATCAATAAGTTTCCGGCGAGTACATAAACCAGAAAGACAGGAGATATAAAGTTTTGGCAACAGTAACGATGAAAGAACTTCTCGAAGCAGGAGTTCATTTTGGTCACCAGGTCCGCCGTTGGAACCCGAAGATGAAAGAATACATCTTTGGCGAACGCAACGGCATTTACATTATTGACCTGCAAAAAACGCAGAAGCTCTTCCGCGACGCCCTCAGCTACGTGCAGGAATCGCTCGCCGAACGCCCGAATCAAAAGGTTCTTTTCGTCGGCACCAAGCGTCAGGCTCAGGACGCCATCAAAGAAGAAGCCGAACGCTGCGGACAGTATTACGTCAACAATCGCTGGCTCGGTGGCCTTTTGACCAACTATCAAACGGTTCAAAAGTCGATCCAAAAGCTCAAAGACATCGAAACGATGCGTGAAGACGGCCGCTTCGAAATGCTCACGAAAAAGGAGCGTTTGAAGCTCGACCGCGAACATGAGGGCCTGATGAAGAACCTCGCCGGGATCAAAGATATGGGCGGGCCGCCGGATATGATGTTCATCATCGACGTCCGCAAAGAAGATATCGCCGTGAAAGAGGCAAATCGCCTCAGCATCCCGATAGTTGCGGTTGTCGACACAAACTGCTCGCCGGAGGGCATCGACCACGTGATCCCCGGCAACGACGACGCTCTCCGTGCTATTCGCCTGTTCGCTTCGCGTATCGCTGACGCTATCATCGAAGGCCGACAGGTCGGCACCGAAGGCGGCGTGATGCCTGTTTCGCAGGAACAGTCTGATGAGGTCGTTGAAGACAAGATCGACATCTCGGCGACTGTCGCTAAGGCCGGAATGACCGATCCGGACGAGGAAGACGGCGGCATTGAGATGCCCGAAGAGGAAGACGCAGAGGCACCAAAAGCTGAAGCCGCCGAAGAACCGGCAGCCGAGACCGAAGCCGCCCCGGAAGCGGATGTAACGCCCGAGCAGCCTGAGGCAAAAACGGAAGAAAGCAACGAAGCAGCCGCCAGCTAGGGACAATCTAAACTTTTTTGAAAGCGTGGCTATTTTCCGTTAAAGGTTAATTGGCTACGCTTTTTTGAAACCGCCCCGCCGTGTAGATCGAGCGGAGCAATATAACAAGATAAGTGATCAGGCGGATCGATTCCGCCGCTTATATTTGGAGCAATTTATGGCAGATATTACAGCAAGTGCAGTTAAAGCTCTCCGCGAAAAAAGCGGAGCAGGAATGGTCGATTGTAAGAACGCTTTGGTCGAGGCAGGCGGCGACGAAACTGCCGCAATGGAGATACTTCGTAAAAAGGGAATCGCGACCGCCGGCAAAAAGGCGGGCCGCGTTACGGCCGAGGGCGCTGTGGGTTCGTACATTCACATGGGCGGAAAGGTCGGCGTAATGGTCGAGGTCAACTGCGAAAGCGATTTCGTTTCGCGAGGCGAAGAGTTTCAGCAACTCGTCAAGGACATCGCGATGCACATCGCAGCTTCGGACCCGCGATTCACGACACGTGACGAAGTTCCGGCGGACGTCATCGAAAAGGAACGCGAG
>JBBQTV010000120.1:0-11580 GCA_038212935.1 Pyrinomonadales bacterium
GTTATACCGAAACGTCGCGATATTCTGCTCCGCTAACCGCTCGCTTATCGTCGTTAGCATTGGCGTTCGCATATTCGAACTCGCCCCATGCCCAAGCATCAGCAAATGCGTCGCGTCTGCAGGACGCATCAGAATCGCCGAGACGTAGCCTTTGTTCGGAGCGGCGAGGAACCTCAATTCCTTTTGTATATGATTCATCCTATATAATCGGTTATCCACTCGATTAGGGACAAACTACTTATATGCAACACCCGCGCTTGCCGGACCCGCTAGGTGGATGACCTCGGTTCGTTTAAATCCGGCCTCACGGCACCAGCCGTCGAAGTCAGCACCGCTGAAATCAAAAGCCTCGCCGAATTCGATCAGCATATTGAGCGACATCATCAAACCGAAAGCATTCTCACGCCGAGCGTCATCGATGAGGGCTTCGACGACGATTAACGCGCCGCCTTCGGGCAAGGCGTCGTAGGCCTTGCGGATCAGCAGCATCTTGTTATCGAGATTCCAATCGTGGAGAATCATTCCCATTGTAATTACGTCGGCCTTGGGCAGAGCGTCTTTGAAAAAATCGATACTCGTAGCGGTCACCTGGCCTGAAAGTCCCGCGGCCCCGATCTTTTTTTCAGCGATGGCCGTCGCTTGCGGAAGATCGGCAGAAACTATCTTTAAGTGCGGATGTTTACGCGCGACCACCATCGAAAGCGTTGCGGCGGCACCGCCTACGTCGGCAAGTGTGTTGTAACGCGAAAAATCAAATTTTTCGGCGAGTGCCTGAAAGTTCCCGACTGATATCCCGGCCATCGCATCCATGAACTGCTCGAGACGTTCGGGCTTGCTGTAAAGCTCTTCAAAAAAGCCCGCTCCGCCTCCCTTTGTCTCGTTCTGCGGCTTCCCTGTTTGCAGAGCCTCCGTTAAGTTCGCCCAGAAAGGATAAAGCCGGGCATTTGCCATCTCAAAGAATCCGCCGATAAATGCCGGGCTTGTCCTATCGAGAAAAGCGGCTGTTTCATCGGTATTGCGATAGCGGCTTAAGGGACCGTCACCATCGCGTTCGAGAAAGCGAAGAGCAACCAGTGTGTCAAAAAAATCAGGATTTGCCCTCTGGTGAAGCCCGAGAGCACTTTGCAGCTCGGCACCCGACATCGACTTGTCTCCAAGATGAGTAAAAAGACCAAGCTCGACAGCCGAAAGCAAAACCTTAGCCGGCCAAAACGCCATGCCGACTTCCATTATTCGCGATGGTGTAAGTGAATTCATCGATGATCGGTTTCCTATATTCTTTTTTTAAGCTAAAACATATATCGCATCAAACTACGAAATAAAACTCTTCTTCAACCTCTGCCAAACCTCAAAATAGTCGTTCTGCAATTCTGCACATTCCATCGCAAACTTCGTCGGGCGGATGATGTAGCGGGATTCGAACATGAAGGCCATTGTTCCCTCGAGCTTTTGTGGCTTTAAGTCGGCGATCGACGCTTTTTCAAACGCATAGAGGTCGGGGCCGTGGGCGGACATTTGGTTGTGCAGGCTGCCGCCGCCGGGGACGAAACCGGCTTCCTTCGCGTCGTAGGCGCCGTAGATGAGGCCCATGTATTCGGACATGTAGTTGCGGTGGTACCACGGCGGGCGGAATGTGTCTTCGGCGACGAGCCAGCGGTCAGGGAAGATGACGAAATCGACGTTCGCTACGCCCACTTCGCCGCTCGGGCTGGTCAAAACCGTAAAGATCGACGGATCGGGATGATCGAATGAGATCGAGCCGATCGTGTTAAATTTCTTAAGATCGTAGCGGTACGGAGCGTAGTTGCCATGCCACGCGACGACATTGAGCGGTGAATGGTCTATCTCGCAAGACCAAAGATTGCCGCCGAATTTTGCAATCTGTTCAAATGTGCCCTCTCTGTCCTCGAACCATGCGACCGGGGTTTCAAAATCACGCGAATTAGCCAGCCCGTTCGCACCGATCGGGCCGAGATCAGGCAAGCAGAAATGCTGGCCGTAGTTCTCACAGATATAGCCACGACACTGCTTATCATCAGGATGAGGCTCGACCTTGAACCTCACACCGCGAGGAATACAAACAACTTCGCCCGGCCCGGCCTGAATTGCACCAAGCTCGGTCAGAAATCCCAAACGTCCCATCTCAGGCACGATCAGCATCTCGCCGTCCGCATTATAAAAATACCGGTCGCCCATGCCCTTGTTACAGGCATAAATGTGGATACCGATGCCAGTCTGCATTTTTAATTCGCCATTGAGAGCGATGGTCGTGATGCCGTCGATAAAAGCGGTCGGCTCGGCTGGAATCGGAAGCGGATCCCAGCGAAGCTGATTCGGAGTCACATCAATATCGTCCGGCTTACTCTGCCAGCGGCGGTTATCGATCCGCTTAAACGGCTTATGCGTTACCGAAGGCCGAATGCGATACGTCCAAGTGCGTTTATTCGTCGCACGCGGGGCCGTAAATGCCGTCCCCGAAAACTGCTCGGCATATAACCCGAGCGGAGCCCGTTGCGGTGAATTCTGCCCGACGGGCAAGGCACCCTCGACAGCCTCGGTCGCAAATTCATTTCCAAAACCTGTTTGATATTTCAAGTCCATAAGAAACTCACCCAAAGATCAACACCGATAATTTTAATCAAGCTCGCATAATACGACCCTTTACGGTCGGCTAAAGACTGCTCCGTGTGGAATGCTGCGGCCGCTTTTCCCGTGTGGCCATTTTTCGCGGTCAAAATTCATTCCGAGCCTTGTCGATCCTTTTTCTTTGAATGTCTTGTCCACGCTAAGTCTGCCGGTTCTACTATCGATATTTACGATCAGCATATTGCTCGCGAGCGTGCCTTTCCCGCCGCTCATAACGATTCGCTTACCGTTTGGTTCAAGAGCTATCCAGTGCGGTAGATCTGTTTTCTCAAACGTCAATCGGCTTACCTCACGCGGTTTCGACGGGTTCGAGATGTCGAGGCTGACGAGCGCATTCGAATTGGGTACGGTCGCAACCCAGAAATTCCCCGCAACCACGGGAAGAGCACAGTCGTCGCCGCCAAAAGAGTGAATGAAATCCGCAGTCGGGTCACTGCTCGTTAACCCAGAAAGCTTATACAGGCCGCATGAAAAGGTTGAAACGAGCACCGTCTTTCCGTCCGCCAAGACGCGTGGCTCGGCCGGATCGACACCGAACTCACCTTTCAGATAGATCGATTTAATTAACTTGAAATCCGAGTATCGCCAGACCTGAACGACATGGCTCGGCTCTTTTGCATCCATGTCGGCACTAGTCACTATGACGCGGTCAAGTTTGGGAAGCACCGCGAGACTGTAAGGCCGAATGAATTTTTCAACCTCGGGATCGGACGCATCGGAAATTCGCAGAACCCCGCCGTCCGGATCTAACTCGGCCAGTGCTCCAGGAGCAACGTTGCCATGGCCTTTCATCTGAAATGTTGTCAAGACATTGCCATTCGAGTGTCGAACAAAGCTGTGCGGATGCATATATTCACCAGCGTCGTGAAATGACCCGAGAAGCTTGGGATTCAGCGGAGAAGAAAGATCAAACCGAAAAGTCTGCCCTGCGCCGAACCCATTCGCGAAAAGAATGCCTCCCTTCGGCATTTCGTGTTCTGTATGATGCGGTGTCGTTCCGCTCACACCAACGGGCAGAGTTTTTAATATCTCTCCGTAAGTCTTTGATCCTTTTCTAACATCAATAACGGCTAGAAAGTCCGACTGCTTCTTATCGCCGTCGCCCACCCAGACAAACAGATATGGACTAGACGCACCAACCTTTTGACCATAGATTGTGGCCACTCCGCACATCAATGCAACGCAAAACAAACTAACAATGGAACGTAAATATTTATTATTCACTTCTGGTCTCCGCAGTTTTCATTTATTCAAACTGTACGTTCGTGTAATTTTTCCCCCCAATAGCATCTTGCAAATATCGGTGCCTTTAGAATGGAAAGTAGTATGCCTCGGTTGAGCAAAACTCAAAGATTTCCGCGTCGGCGTTGCTCTTCTTCAATAGACACGAACAAAGCTTTGAAATTGCCTTTGCCAAAGCCCTTGCATCCTTTGCGCTGGAGTATTTCGTAGAAGACGGTGGGGCGGTCTTCGACGGGTTTGGTGAAGATTTGTAATAGATAACCTTCTTCGTCGCGGTCAACCAGGATGCCAAGGTTTTTTAGGCTTTCGATGTCTTCGTCGATTACGCCTATGCGTGAGGGTAGTTCGTCGTAATAGCTGTCAGGGACGGTCAGGAATTCGACACCGTTTGCGGCGAGTTTCGCTACGGTGCTTCTGATATCACGGCATAAGAGGGCGAGATGCTGGGCACCGGCGGAGCGGTAATAGTTGATATATTCCTGTATCTGCGAAATGCCTTTCTTGCTCTCGGCGGGCTCGTTGATCGGGAATTTAATATTGTGGCCACCATCAGACATCACGATGGACATCAAGGCAGAATACTCGGTCGAGATGTCCTTATCGTCAAACGTGATATAGCGGAAAAATCCGAGAACGTCGCGGTAAAAGTCGCACCAATGATTCATCTTGCCCAGCTCGACGTTGCCGACAATGTGATCAACCATCATAATGCCGGTCGGCTCTCCCTCAACCGATTGTTCGACAAATCCCGGCAGGAAAACACCGTTGTATGTTCTTAGCTCCCCTCCTTTCAAAGGAGGGGTGGCTGTCGCTTCGGCTGACGGGGTGGTTGTTCCATTACCATTCAAGCCCTTGCTACCATGCGGGCTTCCATCGTCATACGAGATAAACGAATGGATCGTATCCCCATAGGTGCCAATCGCTGCGTGCCGGACGCTGCCATTCTCGTCCGTTAAGTCACGCGGCTCGGTAATTGGCTTTGCACCGCGTTTCACCGCCTCGTTAAATGCCTGATCGGCATCCTCGACGTAAAAGGCGATATCGCGAACCCCGTCGCCATGCTGCTTGATATGCTCCGCCGCCGGATGCTCCGGCGAGAGCGGCGTGGTGAGCACAAAGTTAATATTCACCTGCCGCATCAGGTACGACGTCACATCACGGTTCCCCGTCTCAAGTCCCGAATACCCAGCCCGCGAAAACCCAAAAGCCTTGCGATAATAAAACTCCGCCTGCTTTGCGTTCCCAACGTAAAACTCAACGTGATGTATCTTTTTTAGTCCTAATGGATTTTGTGTTGTCATGATCTTTTTCTCTTATTATTACCTTGTAGGCTTCCAAATGACCTTGCCTGTTTTATCAATATATCCGCACTTTGCGCCCTCTTCGTAGCTTTCGCAAACTTTGGCAAGTCCTCGATAAAAATCATCTAATTTTCCGAGGCCTGGTCTTAAAATAACATTGCCTGTTTTGTCAATAAAACCAAGTCCAACATCTGGTAAAATCACCTCAGCCAAACCATCAGAAAAGTCGGACAGCGCATTTATTTTGGGATCAATAACCATTTTCCCCGCTCCATCAACGAAGCCATAATTTCCATCGACTTCATATCTCGCTAATCCTTCAGAGAAAGACTGGCACCCGCCTCTTCCAACTTTAAATCTAACTTTTCCGGACTTGTCGATAAATGCATAGTCCGCATTATTTCGAGTGGACGACATTCCGACTGGATTAATTACATCTCCACCCGTTTTAACGCAGGCAAGGCCTTCTGAGAAATCGCGGGCCCAGGAAAAGCGAGGGTTAATGACAATTTGGCCGTTCCTATCTATAAACCCATATTTGCCTTTAACGAAGATGCGAGCCAAACCTTCCGAGAACTGATTGGCATGCTCAAATTGCGGGTGGATAATCCAGTTTCCCTGCTTATCGATAAAGCCATACTTCCGCTCTGACATTACATGAATTGCGGCCATCGCAACGCCGTCGCGAAATTCCGAGATATCAACAAATTTTGTGTCAATTACTTTATCTCCGGTAGCGTCGATGAAGCCCCATCTATACCAAGTGTGCGAGGCTGACGTGTAGAAAGTTCGGTTGCCAATTTTAACTTCCTGCTTTGTTTGATCGTACCCGACCGCAGCCAGCCCTTCTGAGAAATGAGAGACAACATTCCATTGAGGTTGAATTAAGATTCGGGCCGGTCTCGTCGATGAAACCCTGGCTAAAACCCGCTGTAATGATGGTGTCACGACCAACGGAAACTCTTGCGAAACCTTCCGAAAAATACGAAGCTCCGTCATACTTTGGTTCGAGAACAACTTTGCCGGTACGATCAATGTAGCCCGCCTTGCCATTCACATAAACGGGGAACCAATTGTCAGAATTATATCCCTGAGCATCAGTTGAAAGGACCACAACCGAGATACAAATCGCGATCAAAATTGTCCGAGTCAGGTAAAACATAATTTCATCAGCCTCGTTCACGAGGTTTTCCGCGTTTCGCGGCATCAAGCCACGTCGTTTACGGCGTGGTCAGTCTGTATCAATTAATCGGAAGGGCGTGTTAACGTCCTTCTCTCTTTGGCTCAAGCCGCCGAACCTGTAAGCCCGTTGAAGCGGGGTGATAATCTCTCCAACTCCCCAACCACGCCGTAAACGACCTGGCTATGTGCCCTTCGGGAAAGCCTCGTGAACGAGGCTGATTTATAGCATTAAAGTTTGATAGCCAATTCCAACTCCCCGCCAAGTCCCGTTTCAATGATCTTTCTTAGCGTTGAAAGCCGCACGTCCTTGACATCATTTTCAACGCGCGAGATAGCGGCTTTGTTCGTTCCGACCTTGTCGGCTAGCTCTTGCTGGGTCATTCCCTTCTTTTTGCGGGCTTCCTGGATAAGAACGCCCATCTTGAATGCGTCATAGCCGCGTTCGACTTCATCTCTGCCATTAGTGCCAACTTTGCCAAATTTTTCATCAGCAAATTCATCAAGTGTTCTAATGTCACCCTTTTTCAGCATAGTATTCCTCTTTGATTCGCATTGCGCGTTCGATCTCGTTACGCGGTGTCTTTTCCGTTTTCTTTTCAAATCCGTTCATCAGAACGACGACTTTCCCTTCGTCAAAAAAGCAAAATACGCGATAGATATTACCGCCAAACTGCGTCCGCATTTCCATCAATCCATCCGTTCCAGAAAGCGATTTCAGATGATTTCGCGGTATATCTTCAACCGTACGAAGGATTTTGATCGACCAGTAAAGCTTTTCCTGAACTTTTCTCGGTTGTTTGTCAAAAAATTCGTCAAAATACCGTTTGAATAAAACGACTTTTCTCACATCTTCGCTCATAGATAACTATACGTTGTGTTGTCTGATAAGACAACTTTATTATTTCCCAAACCCCTCAATATATTTTCGCGTCACCTCCTTCAATTCCGCATACGACGGCACGACATAGAGTACTTTTTGCATGTCGGAGTAACTGTATTCGGTGTTTATTACCTGTTCTAGTTTGAACGGACGGCGTTCGACCTGATCTGAAAAAGCGTGTTCCAACTCGCCAAAGCTAGACAAAAGGCCGGCGCCGTAGGCTTTGATGTCGCCTTCGTGTTCGACCATGCCGAATTCGACGGTGAACCAGTAGAGGCGGCCGAGTTCTTCGAGTTGTTTGTCCGTTGCGATGCGTGCGCCGTGGCCGATGAATTGGGAAAAGTCGGCAAAATTCGGGTTTGTGAACATCGGTATGTGGCCGATGGCTTCGTGGACGATGTCCGGTTCGGGGGTGTACTCGGGCCGTGAGTGATGGCGGATGTACTGCGTCGACAGCATCGTCCGGTAAGAAAGCCACGAGAGAAAGCCGCGCGTTTCGACAAGGCCTTCGATCGGCGCGAGGCGGAATCCGGTCAACTGTTTCAGACGGCGATTCATCTCTGAGAGCTGTGGAATACGTTCATTTGAGAAGCCGAGATCTCTTTTCGCACCGAGATAAAACGGCGAAGCGTGTTTCTGGTGCAGTTCCTCGAGCCGCGTCGCTACGTGCCGCCAGATGTTTTGCTCGTTCTCGTTGTAATCGACATCGGTGATCTCACCCGTTTCGCGAAATTGTTTGGCAAGGCTCGCGATGTAATCACGTCGTATACGATACTCTTCGTCGCTCGCTCCCGGATGATCGAGTTCGAGTTCATTGATGTCCTCAAACTGCATATCTCGAAAAGCGGGAAGTTCATCATCCTTGACCGCAAAATTTGCGATTGCGGGTGGCGCATCAGCGGTTGTGGCTGTGTTGTCATTTAGCATTGCGGCGGCTCCTTGCATAGGTTCGATGTCGGTCGAGCGGATTGAGTTGAATAAGTAATTGTAATGTAAGCCATATTTTTCGTGAATAAGGAAAGTAAGTTATTTGACTAGTAGAACCTTATATTATTAGTTTCTTTGGGGCGTGTGCTTTATGATGAATTACAAGTAACCTTCTCAGGTATGATCGACGAAATTGACCGTAAAATTTTGAAAGAGCTACAGGAAGATGCACGGACAAGTTATGCCGAGCTTGGCCGCCGGGTCGGGCTAACGACGCCGGCCGTGATCGAGCGCGTCCGCAAGCTTGAGGACGCACGCATCATCACTGGTTACCGCGCCGAGGTCGACACTTCAAAAGTCGGCCTGCCGATAACGGCCTTCGTGCGAATGAGTATCACCGGGGTCGATTACAGTCACATTATCGAGGTCGCGCAGGAGTCGAAGGAGGTCCTCGAATGCCACCGCGGCACCGGCGGTGATTCGTTCATAATGAAGGTCGCGGTCGCCTCTGTCGAGCACCTACAGGAAATGATCGACCGTCTCACGCCATACGGCATCACAACGACCACGATCGTGCTGTCATCCCCGGTGAAGCGACGCGTTATCGAAGTATAAGCCGCCCATGGCGAATTCGGCGCTTCGGATACTGTTCAGGACTACATCAATCTCTCCAAAACGCCTTTTCGCTTGACGATGTTCTTGTAATCCCACTGTATTGCCTCGGACTTTTTGAGCCAGTATTTCAGGTCATTCACATTGATCTGATCGACCGACGTGAAAGTGATAGACGCGTCTTTGAATTTGCCGGTTCCCGGTTTCAGCTTTTCTTCGTCAAAGCTAGCACCACTCCAGAACATCAGCCTGATGCCTGCTTTCAGTTTGCTGTAACCGACTAACGGATTACCTTCCAGGAACCAGACCGGGTGAGCGTGCCAGATCTTGTTTTCTGCCTCGGGCAGCTGAGCACAAATTTCCATCGCCAGTAGATCGCAAATTTCTTTATCCACGGCAATTTGCGAGTCGTTGTAAGCTTGAATGTCCTTGTTCATTTCAGCTCATCGTTTACGTTTTTCGGTCATCTTGCCGTCAAATTCTTCATCATTTGCTTCGGCTTCTTCTTTGGTCTTGCGGACGATCTGGTCCTTATGATGCGGCGGTGAGTAGATCGTGTAGAGTTTCAGATCCTCGGTCGCTGAAGTGTTGATCACGTTATGTCTGGCCCCGGCCGGCACGATAACCGCGTCGCCGTCCTTGACGGTGTATTTATTTCCGTCGATCTCTACACGGCCGCGACCGGCCTCGAATCGAAGGAATTGGTCGTTCTCGGCGTGGGTTTCGGCGCCGATCTCTTGTTTTGGTATCAGGGTCATCAGCACTAGCTGGCTGTGGGCCGAAGTGTAAAGAACCTTTCGGAAGTTCTTGTTCTTTAATGTGTCTTTTTCGATATTTGATTTGAATCCTTTCATAATTCTCCTATTTCATTCGGATATGAGCTCATAAAGCGCATTTCCATGACTTTCCAATGCGATCCGTTCACTAATATCTAATGTATTACTTTTATACTCTGCATTACCATAGAGTTCGAGCAGTTTGATCTCAAAGTTCTTTTCGTTTAGATCGTGAATATGCAGGCCGGTGGGCCGAGTCCGAGTCGTTCGCGACTGAGCATCTTCACCTTCAAACGCGAGTTCACCCGCGGGTATATGTAGCTTGATTCCAGGCGAACTGACTTCGCAGCCGCAGAATTGAACGATCCTTTCCCAACGTCTCAAATACCGAGAGCATTGACGGGCCTACGGCGACGCCGGTGAGCTGCGTTCGTGCTCCGTTCATGATCACGCCGAGCTTTGTGCCTTTTTCTTCGGTGAACGCTTTGACGACGCGTTCGATCTCTGCTTCGGTGAATTGCACGAAACGCCCTTGCTCACTCGCGGGCTTGTGCATTTCGGATTCGCCGAATTCAGCTTCGAATCGGTCGGCGAGTTCGGGGAGCCACGTTTGAAGTTCGGGGAATTTGGTCAGATTCTTTGCGACCGCCGCGGGGTCCAAATCGTAGTCTTCGCTGAAATACGCACGGCCTTGTGTCGAGAAATCCTTAAGCGTGAAAAACCGCTGGCGAATGAGGTCGATCGTGTGGATCAGCCAGTCACGCGAACCGACTTCTCTCGGTTCTAAAGCGACGGTTTCCGGCCTGCCATCGGAACCGAGATCGGCTGTCGAAGAGATATCTGATGTGAGAGCGACGCCGTCAATGTCATATTCGTCGCGCCAGAGTTTTGCGGCCTTTAGCTCGGGTTTGACGAAGGGCAAAAGCTCGCTGACGGGCAACGTGCGGATGTATTCGGCGTTCATCCATTGGGCCTTGTCGTCGGTCCAGCGGCGCGGGTCGTTTTCGGTGAAGTTAAAGATAGCGTTTGAGCGATGTATGCCGTCGAGTGAGAATTTTTCGATGAGTTCGTCGAGTGTATAGATCTCCTTTTCCTCACCGGCCGACCAGCCGAGCAGAGCAAGAAAATTGCGAAAAGCGGCCGCGAGAAAACCGGCATCGCGGTAAGTCGTCATCGAAACGACCTCGCCGTGCTTGCGTTTCGAAAGCTTGCCTTTGTTCGGCGCCATTATCAGCGGCAGATGGGCAAATGTCGGCGGCGTAACACCTAAAGCCTCATAGATCAGAACCTGTTTATGAGCGTTTGTCAGATGGTCCTGCCCGCGAATAACGTGTGTGATCCGCATCTCGATGTCGTCACAGACAACGGCGAGATTATACAACGGGTGACCGTCGGACCGTAGCAGCACCAGATCTTCGGTCTCGGCATAGTCGCGTTCCTGCAGGCCGTAAACGGCGTCTTGGAACGAGGTTTTTCCGGTTTCGGCGACTTTCAGACGTATCGCAAAAGGCTCGCCGGATGACGCTCGATCATCGCTCTCGGCGGAGGAAAGATCGCGATACGGATTGTTCCGCATATTCTTTTCGCCTTGATTTGCCCGGGCGCGATCTTTTATCGCGTCTTTGACGTTGGCGTCTGTCGGCTCGGCTTTCGGCGTGAAATCACGGTACGCCTTGCCCTCGGCGAGCAGATTTCGGGCCGTTTCGCGGTGCTTATCGGCATTATCGGACTGGAAAACGATCTCTTCGTCGTGGTCAAGTTCGAGCCAGGCGAGTCCGTCGAGGATCGAGCGAGTCGATTCCTCGGTCGAGCGTGCAAGATCGGTATCTTCGATGCGAAGCAGGAACTTCCCGCCCGTATGGCGGGCGTACAAATAATTAAAAAGCGCGGTCCTTGCGGAACCGATGTGTAGATAGCCGGTGGGGCTAGGGGCAAATCTGACGCGTGTAGTCATAAATAAAAAAGTCGCCAGCAATATCGCGGCGACCGATCACAGATACTATCCCGGAAATCT
>JBBQTV010000121.1:0-11554 GCA_038212935.1 Pyrinomonadales bacterium
AGGCAAAAGGCATAACGACTTCGGTTTTTACTTTTCCCGTTTAACTTTTGCCTTTAACAATTTCAGGCGGCGTAGCCAAGTGGTAAGGCAGAGGTCTGCAAAACCTTTATTCATCGGTTCAATTCCGATCGCCGCCTCCAATATCTCTCTTATTTGCAACACTTACGGACGGCCCAATTTCTTTGAATTTGGGTCGTTTTTTCATTATCGTATGATTATCGTAACCCGTTGCACTTGTTAGCCGAATTGATCCGACTTTTGTTGTGCCGCTTCATCCATCGATCTTATCGCATCGAATTTGTGTTCGTCCGATGGGTGAGCATATCGCATGACCATACGAAGGCTAGAATGCCCCAATATGGCCGCGAGCGTTAAAAGATCTCCGGGCCGCCTTTCTAGAAATCGCGTCGCGAACGTGTGTCTAAAAGAATAAAGAGTGCAAGTGCCGTCCGTACCGGTTCGATTTGTACCGTCTATATTACTCCGCCGGAGCGTTCCGTAGTGAGCGTTGTTGAATTTAACGGCAGGCTTGTTGGGTTCCGTACCGCCTCTACCGCCGGCGAAGATGTATTTGCCCCTCACTTCGGCTAGCCGTTTTGCACATACAGTTGCAGCCCTCTCCGAAAGCGGAACGGTTCGTTTGGCGGATCTGGTTTTACCCGCTTTGACCATTAGGTAGGGTCTCTCGCCACCGCTAACCACATCGTTAACCGCTAGCTTGCAGAGTTCATCTGGGCGCAAACCGGTCTCGACCAAAAGAGTTGCATAGTCCTGCAAAGGTTGTGAAGCAGCCAACAGATATAGACCTTCCTCCTCCCTGTTGAGCACCCGCCCCGGTTCACTGTCCTCCACAAGGAATTTAACGAGCTTCACCGGGTTCGTTGATAGTATGCCGTCCGCGACCAGATTACTAAACATCTTCTTAAGGCAAGCTAGCTCTCTATTTACGGTCGCGTTTGAGATCTTCTTTTTACTGACTTGTTTTGCCTTACCCGATTTTGGCTTTTTGCCTCGTGGCGCCCCATATTGGGATTTCCGCCATGTAATAAATTTCTCAATTTGGGGTTTAGTGATCCCGTCGACACGCGAGACTCTGCCAAAATAGGAGATCAGAGCCTTCGAGGCAGTTTCATAACGCGAGGCAGTATTTTGCTTCTGCCGAGACTCAGACCACACGAGGAACTCTGCCATCGCATTTCTGAAATTTGGGATCGGCATCTTTTCAAGGATGCCAACACCTTCGTTGCGAAGGCGGGTGCGAAATGCCTCTGCATATGCTTCCGCCTTCCGAAGGTTTGTATGTCCTGTGGTCTGTTCAATCCGTTGGCCCTCAAAAACAAAACGCATTGACCAGGCCTTACCGTTTCGTTGCTTATACAGTTTCATCGAAACTCCTCCAGTCAGGTCTTCGAATTACTCGTTCTTTACTCATACGGAGATGACTTCGAAGTAACTGCTCAAAACTCAAAAAACGACGGACGGCAGCAAACAGTAACTATCTGCCATTTAGTCGATCGAATTCTTTCTATCGCTATCGTCCGTGTTCAGATATCGCATTGCCTCATCTCGCAGGATTATGCGGCGAGAACCTTTTTTCATACTGGCGAGTTTTCCGGTTCGAATGTCTTTGCGGATCTTCGGTGCTGACAACGTCGATAAAGCTGCTAATTCCTCAATTGAGTAGGCTAGTTTTTCGGATGTTATGTAATTGTCCATGGATATACCCCCTGCTCCCGATAATGCAACCGACGTGCCTAATGATCGGGTACTCTAAAGGTTGATTTTTTGGGGAAAGGCCGCTGCTTTGGCGTCAATTCTGGACGGTTATTGAACCACTGGCTCAAGTTTGTACCGACGGAACGCGAATCTTCCCAGTGATGACAAACAAGCCGGAAGGAATAATTTCGTCGCATTACATGATCAGACGAATACCGAAAGACTCTGATTCCGAGAACCTCGATACTCGCCGGCACCTTGGCCAAGCTGACTCAGAAACGGACCGTCAATGAGCAAGTCTATATGGGTGAGAGCGAAGTCTATATTGGGATCTTTTCGGCCGATCAATTCTTCGATTTTGTAGCCGGAATAGATCGTGATATTAAGTTCGAGACGTTTTAGCCTCGATACGAGTTCTGCGACAGGACGCGGTTGATCGAAGGGCTCGCCGCCTAGGATCGTCACACCGTCGTGAACATTGCGTTGGGCAATTATCTCATCAACGATTGACTGGATCGATGTTAGCGATCCGTTCGCCCTTCGGTGAGTTTCAGGTACGTGGCAACCGACGCATTGGATTGAGCAGCCGCTGACCTGAACCACACTGCGGCGGCCAGGTCCGTCAACGACCGAGCCATGGTATATCCGGTAAAGCCAGATCGAGAAAGCGTCGGACTTCGCGTGATCTGGCTTTAGAGATCCAGTTTGCAGAACCGGTACGATTCTCACCTTTTCAGCTGGCTTGGAGCAGTTCACGTTCACTCGGTCACCAAGGTCACTCGAAAGATCATCCACAGCATCTGTCGGAATTTGCGAGATCTCAACAGTAACGCGTCCGACGTCCGGTTCCAGCACAAACACGAGATCGTTACTCATTTGATCCTACCCGTTGTTTTGTTTGCGGCTTTATATGGAATTCGGCCGTTTTCTGATCCGTTGCCGGTGTGCCGAGAATCTGCTTAATGCGTTGGGCTGTCTGCTCGCACGCGGGGCCATGGATTCCGTTGATGTGGGTTTCACACTTCCCGTTTTCAGTATCGATGGTAAATTCAATTTCAGGCATATTCCCTCCTCAAAGTCAGAATTTTACTCTGATCTTGATTGTCTTACCGACACGCTCTCTGATGAGTGTGCCGCCGAGTTTTTTGGCCATCTTTCGGGCCGCTGCTTCGTGATAGCCGTTCTGAAGCCTGATCACGAAGTCTTTCCCGAGACGGTACGCAAGATCCAGATCATCAATAATCGCAACATAACCCTTTGCGGTTTTCTGGAATCCGATGTCGCCTAATAGTGATTGACCATTGAAATCTCGACGCCGGATCACGATATCCGCAGTTTGAGGGTTTCTTTTATCCCAACCTTCAAGCGGGAGATCAGATCCCACAATCGGGGATGCAAACCCGCATTCGGCCAAGGCTTCGAGAAGCAATTCTCGATTCGGAAATGACTGAGAGTCGAATGTCATGTATTTGCTCATTGAAATCCTCCCTAGAGTTCGTAAATGCGATCCGCACGACTGCCAGCCAGACCGCTATTCTCAATTCGAGAGCCAACGCCTTTAATATTATTCCGGGCCCATTTGCGGATTTCTTCGATCTTCTCGCTCATCATCTGCGCGGTAGGGGTTATGGTCTCGATGCATTTAATGATGTCGCGGGTCTCCGCCTGGCGGTCGCCGTCGATGAAAGCTTCAAGAACACCGTCTTTCACTGCACCTTCTATTTCGGCACCGGAGAAGTCGTTGCTTTTGTCGACGAGCTTGTCGAGATCAAAGTGTTCGGCATCGAGTGCTCTTTTCTTAAGGTGAACCCGGAAGATCTCCTTGCGGTCCTCCTTCTCCGGAAGATCGACAAAATGTATATAGGAGAACCTGCCGATTCGAAATTGTTCGGATTCGAGTTCGCGGTGTGAACCAAAGCTGGTCGGCCGATTTCATGAGCGATGCACTGGGTGACGGACGCCGGTTTCGCACCTTCAACGTGATCGACGACCTCAGACGCGAGGTACTGGCGATCGAGATCGATCTCAATCTCGGAAGCAGAAGGGTCATCAGAGTGCTCGACCGGCTCGCCGAAACGAGAGGCCTGCCGCAGCGGATCAGATTCGACAACGGGCCGGAGTTCACTTCGATAGCCGTCGCGGACTGGGCCGAGCAAAACCAGGTCGAGCTCGCGTTCATCAAACCCGGACGCCCGATGCAGAACGGCTACGTCGAGCGCTTTAACAGAACATATCGACAGGCGATCCTCGATATGTATATCTTTGAAAGTTTGGACCAGGTGAGAGAACTGACGGCCAAGTGGATCGATTTCTACAACCGCCGCCGGCCGCATGATGCTCTGGGAGGCATGCCTCCCAGAGCATCATCCGACCAAGTTCTCACTAACCCGAATACTCCAGTTTAGACTGGTAACAATCGGGGGATGTTTACACGGCCGCATTATTTTCCCTTGGCGCCATCGTCATAATAGGTAGATATTTCAATGGAAGCCCGAAGATTACTCACTGCCACAAGCAAGTGATTTGACAGCATCGGGCCAGATCCGAACGTATCGTGAAAATGTCCACACCAAAATATAAATTGAGATTCTTTTGAGCAATTCAAGAGCTGCGACTTCAACGGCAATAAATCAAGAAGCAAGTCTTGAATACCATCCTCTAGCGACTGCCACTGGAGTAAACCGTTACCTGTTGTTTTCCCATACCCCCACATTGATTGGCGAAATTCAGTATTACGATCGCGCTTTTCTCCTTCCTGCTGAATGGTAGACGGAGTTAGCCCAAGTATCTGACTAATCTCATCGGTATCCAATCCAACCCCGTAAATGCGAAATTCAACCGTGTAGTTATCCATAATCTTTTGTTACGGCGTAGCAATTAGAACGACACCCGCAGGAGCCGCCGGAGTAAAGAGCAATCCAATTCCCGCAGCCTTCTTTGCCAACACATATATTAAAACTCCGGTTCCAACTCCCGCCGCAACCTTTGCGGCTGTTGAAAACTCCGAAGAATTAGATGGCGACGATTTTCGTGAGCGAGCTTTTTCTGCCAAAGGGGCGGGAAACTTTCCGCGCCCCCCGTTACCATCGCAATTGTTGCTTGTCGGTGACCCGCGCTCAAGCCACTCGGCATAGGCCGCCTCAATTGTCTCTTTTGATGCATCGGGATCGCCAGGTTGTTTGTAGCATCGGTGAAACCAATCCCGAAATGTTTTGTTTTTGTACCCGTACCATTTGTCGGTCGATATTAAAAAGAAATTAGGATCTTGTCTAACCCCGCCACCGCCTCCTCCGCCACCGATCTCCGTACCTTCGACGGGCAGAGTTTCCTCGGGGAGAAAAACACCGCCGCCAAAGATGCCACCACCGCCGCCGCCACCGCCGCCACCGCCGCTGCCGGAACCAACGTTACAGGAACTTGTCCATACGGTTGTATAGGTAATCGTTCCATCCGACCAGCCAGTCCAAGTAATTGTATACCCGCAAAGCCCGCTTGGATCCACGAAATTAATCGGATCGCCACTGACGTAGGCGTATCTGTTAAAGCTTTGCGGATCGCCGAGCTGCATTGAGCCTTTGTAGGGGTCAGGGCTTGTCCAGCGGCCGGCTTGGGTTTCGAGTTTGCGGAACCATGTGTGCTGCTGGCCGGTGGCGGAATCGTTTTCCGTTAAGCCGTAGCCTTGACGGGTAGCTTTGTCGGCGGAGTAACCTTGTTCGACTTTTCTTAGGCCAACTCCAACGCCGATGTCTTCGCCGAAAGCCTGATGATCTGTTCGGACGACGACGTGGCCGCTAGAATTTGTCACGGTTCGAACCGAACCCTGCCAGTCCTGCTGGACAAATTTCACACCGCCCAAACTCTCCGCGGCAACGCCGTATTCTGCCACCAATTTCCCAAACGCATCATAGACCATCAATTGCCACACGTCATTGATCTTTGTACCGACGCGATTCCCCAAGCGTCGAACACCGTCCAGGCATCGACCTGATTCGTCTTCGTCGCCTTCACCTGACGGCCGTTAGCATCATACGCGAAGCCGAGCTCGCGAAACTTGTTGTCCGCGACAACTTGACCGGCATCGTCGTAAGTCGTCCCTGTTGTAAACCGGTTTGTCGTCTTGCTGATGTCGTTTTCTTCGATCGGCGTAAACGGCAAAGGGTTCGCCTGTCCGGTCGTCGGATTGCTCGCCGCCTTACGATACTTATTCCCGAACCTATCGAAATCAAACACCTGCTTATAAGTCAGTGAATCGTTATCGCCGCGATGTTCTCTCGATTCTTTCAATCGACCAAGATGATCGTAAGCGAATCTTTGCGAAGCCTGTTTCGCCGTGCCGATAAACGATTCGATCTTGCCAAGCTGTCCGTTGTTCTTTGTAGCATCAACTGTCCCGCTCGCAACGTCCGTCTGGCCATACGAATAATCGTATTTCTGCAGAACTTCCGTACCTTTCATCAAACTCTGCGATGTCATCTGAAACCGGTCATTGTAACCGTACGTCTCCTGCGTTCCATTACCAAGATTCAACTGACTCAACATTCCCTGAGCGTTAAAAGAAACACCACTCAAATATGTTCTGGCAGAATCTGAAACCGTCGAAAGCCGCCCAAAGTTATCCACCGTCATATTCACGACCTTGCCGCTCGGATATTTTTGTGTCGTCATCTGCCCGGCCAGATTGTATCCGTATTCCTGCAAGTAGCTCTCGCTTCCGATTGACTGCGTATGCTTCACGACCTGTCCCATCTTATCGTATCGATAATGTTGGACGACTCCCGGCGTGCCATAGGTTGCATTCGCCGCCGTCTCGACCTTCGTCAGCCGATTGTTGTTGTAAAAGCCCGATTCCGTCTCGTCGTAGGTATAAGTCACGCTCGGAGTCTGATATCCGGTCTCTCCCGAATAGACCACGGTTTGGATCCGGTGAAGCCCGTCGTATGTGAAATTTGTCCTGACGCCGCGAGCATCCACGCCCTCGACCAACAAACTGTCCGCGTCGTATTTATAAACGCCCGTCCAAGTCCCGCTTCCGACGTGAACACCCGCATCGTTGAGCGTTGCACTCGCCTCAACCTGCCGTTCGTGCGTCAATCTCGACAGCGAATCGTACTTGAACAATCTTTCCTGTGTCGCGCTGCCGTCGGACTGGATCACCCTCGTCAAGTTATCGTTTCCGTCGTACTCGTAAAAAGTCGGCTGGACCGGCGAACTAATATCGCCGAGATTCCCCGTCGCGTCCGTATCTGGCCTGTTTAAAATTATTTCTTAGTCTTTCTAAACTTTAGATAGGCCTGATAATATCGATCGGATTCTGGCTGAGACATCTCAGCCCAGCCTAGAACCTTTGTCCAGCTTGGATATGCCGGATCGAGTGAGATCAGAAAGTTGGTAAATTCCGTCAATTCAGCATCCGACATCTTGACATTGTGACGCGTCTCCAGAGTTTTCTCAATCAAGCCGTCCTTTATAGTGCGTCCCTTTAATCCATTCAAAAAGACGGAAAGAAGATTTCTGCGACCATTGTATTCGTCCGGATCAAGACTGGCGTTGCGTCGTTCGATAGCTTGTTCGAGAGCTTTGATCGCAACTCGCCCATTTTCGATGGCGCGTATTCGAAATTTGGCGGTGTCAACACCGTCGATATACATCGCAGCGGTGAGTAGGCGAGCATCGTTTCTTTTCTTACATTCTTTGGTGTTTGGATCGTAACCGTTCAGGTATTCTATTGCCTTTGGGAGGATCTTGATCCCGTCGTCAATTATGTAGAGATGCAGTAGGTCTCTATAATCATCCAATGCGGGTATATGAAACATTTGCTCCAGCACCATCTGATCCATTTTTTCTTCGGGCGTCATTGCAGCGATTTCTTCTAGGGACCTATGTTCGAAATACGGGTTGCCACAAGACGACTGGGAAACAATATCACCACATCCATTCATGGCAATTAAAATAAGAAAGATCAAGTTCTTCATGCATCCTCCTCGTCAAGGACTGTGACGGTGACGACTTCATACCGAATCACAATAATCCATATGTAAGTGATATTCCAATAATAATGGTACGGATAGTAGGACGGCTCGAAACCGCCTCCGCCTCCATAAATAGTCTCTTGAGGACGGGTTATCTCAAATTTGAACTTTCCTCCACATTCATTGAGAATAGCATCGATCAGCTGATTAATTTGGGACGGCGTTAGAGTGGACATCCTTCCGCCGCTCATAGTATGCAATGTCGCAAGGGACGCTCTGATAAATTTCTGGTCTCCGAGCACGCGATCAACACTCCTTCCGGCAATATTACTACCCACGTGTCCAGGGAAGCTTCTGATTCCGCTATGCGCGCCCAAACCGTCCTGAATGGAATGGAGGGTGAATGCAGCATTTTGCACGTTTCCTTGGGCGACGTCAGTTGCATACCGACCCATTCGTTCCCTTAATTCAGCTTCGGTCGGAAAATGTATTGTCCATGGCCCCGTTCCGTACCTCAGCCATTCCTGAATGTTATGTCGCGAGGTTGCCGCCCATTTCGGTGCATCCGCAGCTTCGGCATGACCATCACCAGTGTAACCCGCGAGCCTATTGACAAGACCGGAATCCACTCCTGCGAGATTCCCTAGAAACCTTGTCATAGCTTCATGAACGCAAGCCTCGTAAAGCCCGCTAGGATCAACGTAATTTATCGGGTCGTTCCGGACGTAGCTGAATCGATTGAAGCTCTGCGGATCGCCGAGACTCATCGAGCCTTTGTAGGGATCGGGGGAAGACCAGCGGCCGGCTTGCGTTTCGAGTTTGCGGAACCATGTGTGCTGCTGGCCGGTTGCATTGTCGTTTTCTGTTAATCCGTAGCCTTGTCTTGTGGCTTTGTCTGCTGAGAATCCCTGTTCGACTTTTCTTAAACCTACGCCGACGCCTATGTCTTCTCCGAAGGCTTGATGGTCTGTTCTCGCGACTACGAAACCGTTTGAATTCGTCACGGCTCGCACCGATCCTTGCCAGTCTTGCTGGATATATTTCACGCCGCCGGTCGATTCGGCCGCGACACCATACTCTGCAACCAATTTCCCAAATGCATCATAGACCATCAACTGCCAGATGTCGTTTATTTTTGTTGCCACGCGATTACCCAACGCATCATACACCGTCCACGCATCCGGCTGATTCGTCTTTGTCGCTTTTACCTGACGGCCATTTGCATCGTAGGCAAATCCCAACTCGCGGAATTTGTTGTCTGCAATAACTTGGCCCGAATCATCGTAAGTCGTCCCTGACGTAAACCGGTTCGTCGTTTTGCTGATGTCACTTTCTTCTATTGGCGTAAATGGCAGAGGGTTCGCTTGTCCCATAGTCGGATTGTTCGCCGCTTTACGATACTTATTCCCGAACCTGTCGAAGTCAAAGACCTGCTTGTAGGTCAATGAGTCGTTATCCCCACGATGTTCTCTCGCCTCTTTCAAACGCCCGAGATGATCATAAGCGAATCGCTGCGAAGCCTGTTTCGCCGTGCCGATAAACGATTCGATCTTGCCAAGCTGCCCGTTGTTCTTTGTCGCGTCGACCGTCCCCGTCGCGACATCCGTCTGGCCATACGAATAATCGTACTTCTGCAAAACTTCCGCACCTTTGATCAAACTCTGGCTCGTCATCTGAAACCGGTCGTTATACGCGAACGTCTCGTGCGTTCCGTTGCCAAGATTCAACTGCGAAAGCAATCCGCGATTATCAAACGTCAGCCCCGAAACATACGTCCGCTGGCTATCCGAAACCTCGGCCATTCTGCCAAAGTTATCCATCTCCGTTTCGACTACGCGTCCGCTCGGATATTTCTGACTCGTCATCTGCCCGGCCAAGTTGTAACCGTATTCCTGCAAATAGCTCTCGCTTCCGATTGACTGCGTATGCTTCACGACCTGTCCCATCTTATCGTATCGATAATGTTGGACGACTCCCGGCGTGCCATAGGTTGCATTCGCGGCGGTCTCGACCTTCGTCAGCCGATTATTATTTAAGAAACCGATTCCCTCGCAAATTGGTTCTTAGTTCAATACAGGACAATTACTTTTCAAAAAGATTATTAACTTCGCGCCTTTTAGGAAGGACGATTTCAGTCTGGGTTGATTCCGACTCCTCAGTAATAAGCACCAGCCGAAGTTCACCGAGTGAGAGAAAACCGCTAAAACTCAGAACCCCATCTTCAGTTTGAATATTAAGCTTAATGCTGTTTCCATCTCGTTTGATTTTTGTCGCATACGAAATCATTCCGTTTTCGTATGATGTATAGATACCAAAAAGGTCGTTAGAAATCGGTAAAATAATCAGTTCATCACCAACCAAATCACCACTTTCCTCAATATATTCCACGTTTGAAAATAGTCCATAAAATTCGGGCTGCTTTAACCTATTCGTATCGATTCTCCGTAGCGTTACGTTGGCCTTGAATGGCCTTAAAGAGAACAAATCGATCGTCCCTTCAAGACTGTCATTTATGATCTGTCCAGAGAATTTGTAATGCAGGTCACCTAGTCCCTTTTCCGTCTCGAACGAGATACTTCCTTCTGGTTTCAATTCTAGATTCCGAATATCAAGATTATTTGGGGGAACGTAGAGTTTCGCATGACCATTCTTAAATTCTAACAACCAAGCCAGATTGCCATATTCACTTTCGAAACTGCCAAAGTATAGACCGCTTATAACATTGGTAAGATTATGTGAAATTTGATGCGTCGATCCGCTCGTATTGGCTGATGTATTTTCCAATGGAATTTTGCCACTTGATCGGAGAACGTCTGCCTGACATCCACATAAAAGAATCGTGAAACTCAAAAATAATTCTTTCATTTTGTTCCTCATCTGTTGTGTTCATTTAACACAATAAGTGTAATAATCTTCGGCCGCAGCAGCAACGGCGTCTCTTTCTGGACCTTTCTGAAGTCCATTTTTCTGAAAATGCGGGGGGTCGACTTTCTTCCAGTAGCCACCCCAGGTAAAGCCTCGCCCCTCCAGTACAGCACGTACTGTCTTGAACGCAGGCGTCTTAGTGCCATTTATGTCGACAGCATTCCCGGTTTGGTGCAAGGATGTCCCCTGAGCTGCCGGATTAGACCCTGATCCACCAGACCGCATTCGTTGTTGATCGGATGATGTACGGAAGTCTGAGTTAATCCGGGGAATTATTCCCTTCGAGTTCAATTCTCGCAGGGCCGCACTCAATTCTTTAGCAAAGGACGGTTCGAAAAAACCTCGAGATCCGCTTCCCCACGTTGCTTTAACGTCAGAATCAAGCCTTCTAAGTCTGACCTCACTACAAAAATCGTCATCGCCACTGCCTCCGACACCACCACCAGGGCCGCCTCCGGGTGGCAGTTCAATCGGAAGTTCGATTGGCAAAGGATTTCCTCCGCCCCAGCCGCCGCCGCCCATACAAAAACTGAGTTCGTAGGTAGTTTCACAGCCGAATCCATCAATGCATACGTTCCAAGCTTCATAGAAACACGTTTGCATCAACCCGCTGGGGTCGATGAAATTGGTTGGCTGATTCTCTACGTACGAATAGCGATTGAATGATTGCGGGTTCGAGAGATTCATTGATCCCGTGTAAGGATCTGGGCTTGTCCATCGGCCGGCTTGATTCTCTAACTTTCTAAACCATGTATGATTCAGGCCCGTAGAATCGTTTTCCGTCAATCCGTAGCCTTGTCTTGTGTATTCGTATGAGAGATTTAGAAGAGTTGTCGTCCCGTTCGTGTCCTGACGAATCGCCTGCTGATTTGTCAGCAACCCGGTTTGCGGATCGAAGGTGTAGTTTTCAGTTACTTGATTCGTCCCAGCCGCACCGATCTTGA
>JBBQTV010000122.1:0-11426 GCA_038212935.1 Pyrinomonadales bacterium
CCGGGGGTTGCTCGGACGCCTAGAAGTTTCTCGATCTCCTCAATGCCACGATTCAATTCGGGAGTAATATAAACGAGGTGATCGACTCTCGATAATAATTGGTCCGAATTTTTCTGCGCTATACCCTCGCTTGTCACGACCAGAGTAAGGATCGTCAGAAATAGTCCCATTTTAAGAATTAACATATGTTTCCCTCATTTCCTGCTCCGATACGGACGGCTGAAACGACGCGGGGCGAAACCGCCGCTACGCCCGCCAGAATTTAACGGACGAGGAGGATAAAGTCGCTGTTTTGACCTCTCGTCCGTCGACCTGTTGGGGACGGCTTTGAAGAGAAGCATAGATTCACAACAGTTCACGCAGCCTCGCGACAACTTCAGCTTTTCGTCGCTGAAGGTGTAAGGTCCAATGCTTCGACAATGCGCGTGAAAGGGATCTGAGCCGTTTCGTTGACCTCTTTTACAAGGTCTGCATTGTCAGCTTCAAATAGACACATACAACTGGATTCGTCCGGTACGAAAGTAGTGCGGATATAGCGCACATTCTTTCCGTCTGCCGTAAATTGCTCGCCGGTTTCAATAGCGGAACGTTGCGCTGCGGCAAGCTGCTCCATTGTGATCCCGGGTAGTTCTCGTTCGACCATATAGACTGCCATAGTAATCTCCTTTGTTTGCTAGTTTTCAAAAGCTAGAGACGCTTCAAAATGGTTTCTATTCTAATATATCTCGCAAGTCAAGAAAGCACTCGACATTGCGGATTAAATGACTTTATGGCTTTACGTTTCCTCGTCAACAAAGAGGACGCCTCTCACGAGATCTTTGCTGTCAGCCCGGCCGCCAAGCGATCCGGCCAAAACGCCGAGAGCGGCGACAAACATGCTCACCTTCAGACGTTCAAGCGTTTCAACCGCGGGATCGACGGTCGGCCATGTCTCCATCAACTTCCGCGGGAATATCGTGATGGTCCCGAAATACGCCAGCCCCATGAAAAAAGCATAAAGCAGCAGCATCGTTAAGAAAAGACTCAAACCTGTTGCCGCGAACGTCACGACTGTTGATTCGGCAAGCACGCGGCCCCGGCCGAGCACGCCGCCAAACGCGAAGGCACGATAAAGCACCGCGGTCGCGGTAAGCACGGCGACCAGCGAAAAAAGGGCGAGCTGATACATCTCGACCGTACTGCCGACGTCCCATATCTCGGCACTGAAGAATACGACAATGATGACCGAGAGAGCCGCAGTGATCATCGTCGGCAGTCGTGTGAGCAGGCGAAGCGGATTGGCACGCGCCACGGCCCGGAGTATGCTTCGCCAATTGCGAGCAAACGTGTTCAGTACGAAACGAAAGCGATGGTCGCGGCTTGTGCGTTCATGGGCTTCGCGGGGAAGGAAGTGCCGCATCTTATCACGTTGCTTTTCGGTCAAAAAAGCCATCGCGTCGAGGTCCTTGACGCTCGTAAACTTGCTCATCACATTCTGCGGATCGCTTGAGTGCGGCAAATTCAAAAGGTGGCCGAAGGTATGCAGCAGAAGCGTTGCAAGCCGCCTGACGGTCGTATCCTCATCTTTCGGCTCGCCCCAGAAATCAGGATCGAGCCGTTTGGTGGAGATGACACCTACATTGGTGACCTGGCTCGGGAGAGCTAGCGTGTAGGATAACGTGGCGGCCGCCAGGTTTACTTCGGTGACGAGCAGAAGAAAATGCACGTCGCGCTCGAGCTTTTCGGTCATCCCGATGTGGAGGAAATCGAGCGGCGAATAGGCCCCGGCGGCGGGCGTCAGATGCGGCCCCTCAAGCGTAAGAAGCACAACACGCAACCCGAGAGCGTTCGTAAGCTCTTCTTCGAAAGCCTTTACGGCAGACGTAACGCGGTTATGGAAAAGATCTGAATCCTTTCCCTCTATCTCCATCGTCATTACCCCGACGACGTATTCTGTTGAGCCGGAACGCCCCGCCATTGCTACACCTCATCGGAAATTGACGGTAAAAGGACGGTGACCGCCGGCCGGAATTTACTGAAACACATAAGAAATAGTATACACCGATGCACAACCGTCGCCGTCCGAGGGGGCAGACGCCGCGGTGGCGAGATCGCTGGTGGCGGTTCCGGCCTTACACCTAAGGTCAGTCGATATTGTAGATCGGTCGCGTAGATCCGTAGATTCAATCTGGGCTGGTTCGATTCTCCTCGCGAGCACAAATGCGGTATGCGACCGCGATCGCGGTCCACGTTGATACGATCAGTATCGTACTGGCCGCGCCCGTTAGCAAACCTCGCTTTCCGGCCAGCACAAAATCCACGTTGACGAGAATGAACTGGGAAGCGGCGATCAAAAACGCGGCCGTGTAGGCGTTCTGCATTCGTCGGGCGGCCCAATCGAAAAGCGAGATAGACAGTGCGATGTATATGAAGAACCCAACGGCCGGCGGGACGATCGGCCCAACCGGCTTATCGGCCCGAGCGATCGGTTCGAAAACGAACATTACGCCGACGAGACTGACGACGCTCGCCACTACGAACGCGGCAAGAACCGGTTTCCAGCTAAACTTCATCTAAAATTGTCCGGACGCCTATCGATCCTTGCCAATGACCGGAGCGCTTCGAATTGAGAACCGGCGTATTCATCAATGACATGGTCAGTGTGACTTCGCCGGACGATTGCCACGGAGGTCGTCGTATGTGTTGATCTGCTTTGGAGTGAGCAATTGTTTCATCTCAAGATGCGCAACCAGATGAACTGCACGCAATTCGGACTGCAAACTTCCAACCTTGGTGACAAGATACGTCAGTGTCGTCCGGTTCACTTTGCCGTCAGCAAAAGCCCGGTTCAGTTCACCCTCATTATGGACGATCTGAGTACCGAGCCGTATTGCCTCGGAGCGCATTGCGTCAAAAATGCGCTGGGCTCCGCTCCGCTGGCTTTCGGTAAGCTCAAGCTTTTCGGCCAACTCAAGAACGTGCATCGGGCCGGGATAGCTATTCAGCTCAGCCGGTTTGGCCAGCCCCATTCCACGACCTTCGAGATATCCCTTAATATCTGCGTCGCTAAGCGATCGCACCTTTAGCGAGGCCTGAGCGTGCTGAGTTGCTTGATGTTGTTCCTGAGAATAAGCCACTGCCGATAATACCAGCAGTATAGCCACAAAGAAGATAAACTTTTTCATAATTAGCCTCGATTGATCTCCGACGGTCTACCATTGGCGGCCTAAAACAGGCGGGCGCCGATTACCGAATTCCCGTGTGCATACGATATATTTTGGATACCTAGTCTTTATTACTATATTAATTAAAACAATATGAACGCAACGATCACAGATTTTATCAAGCATCACTATCGGCATTTTAATGCGGCGGCGCTTATCGACGCGGCTCAGGGCTATCGGGATCACCTCGACAAGGGCGGGAAGATGATGATCACGCTGGCCGGGGCGATGAGCACGGCCGAGCTGGGGTTGTCGCTGGCGGAGATGATCCGGCAGGACAAGGTGCAGATCATCTCGTGTACCGGTGCGAACCTTGAGGAAGACCTATTCAATCTGGTCGCACACGATTTTTACGAACGTGTGCCAAATTACCGCGACCTGACGGCCGAGGACGAGCAGAAGCTGCTTGACCGCCACATGAACCGCGTGACCGACACCTGCATACCCGAGCACGAAGCTATGCGGCGGCTGGAGAAGGCGATGGTCGAGGTTTGGACGCGGGCCGAGGCCGAAGGACAGCGTTACTTCCCGCACGAGTTTATGTATCAGGTCCTGAAGAACGGCTCGCTCGAGGAGTTTTATCAGATCGATGTGAAGGACTCGTGGATGTATGCCGCGATGGAGAAGAACCTGCCGATGGTCGTGCCGGGCTGGGAAGATTCGACGATGGGCAATATGTTTGCCGGGCACGTGATCACCGGCGACGTCGAAAACGTCCACACCGTCCGCACCGGCATCGAGTACATGACGATGCTTGCCGAATGGTACACGGCCAACGCGACCGATGATTCGACCATTGGCTTTTTCCAGATCGGCGGCGGCATCGCGGGCGACTTCCCGATCTGCGTCGTCCCGATGCTCCATCAGGATCTGCAGCGCGAGAACGTGCCCGTCTGGGGCTATTTTTGCCAGATCTCGGATTCCACCACCAGCTACGGCTCGTATTCCGGCGCCGTCCCGAACGAGAAAATAACCTGGGGTAAACTCGAAGCTTCAACACCAAAATTCATCGTCGAATCCGACGCCTCAATAGTCGCCCCGCTGATGTTTGCTTACATTTTGGGGTGGTAGCAAAAGAAGTTGAATATTATCTTCCCAACTAACTCCGAGAGTAAACGGCTTGAATTCCGTGACTGTGTGAAGTTTGGAGAAGAGTCGGGTTACCAAGCGAACGTTCTCGTCAGATCACTTGGTGGATCGCAGGGCCCGGATGTGCAAAAATCCTACAGTCTGGACTAGATTAATTTCTCAAGTTCTATCAGATCGTTAATGTCTTTCGGCCTGCCGCTAGCCTTTTTGTTCTTGAGCAGATCGTCCCGGCCGATGACGCTTACCGGGCAGCCATCGATTTCGACCGGCGATCGTCTTGGATAGCATTCGTCGAAGTTGACGCCGTCTATATAGGTAATGACCTCGATCTTGAATGGCGGTACTCCCATACGGATAATGCTCTTTTCGAGCATTAGGAGCGAAGGCGAAAGGTCCTGTGAATCAAAACCGAACTGCCGAAGAGCCTCTAGGGCTCGGTCAGCATTCTCAGGAGCATTAGACACCCAGATATCGATATCGCCCGTTGGCCGCGGATAGCCGTAAAGTCCGACCGCGTATCCACCCACAAGTAAATATCGGACGTCATTCGCCTTTAACAATTTCAAGAACTCTTTGAAGTCTTGGGGTAGCCGGATCGTTATATCCATAAGCGGATTGCCGCATCAATTCTAGAGCGAGGAGCCGATCTTCAAACGAAGCCGTTCGCCAGTAAGCTCTGTCGGCTTCGTCGGCCTGCTCAAAGGACGAGAAAACGCTGAAGGCCGTTTTGTCGAGTTTTACCTCGGTAATATTCACCTAGTTATTATATCATTCCCCGGACACTCATTTCGTTGATATGGAACATTTTGACGTCCTTATTATTGGTGCGGGGCTTTCGGGGATCGGGGGCGGGGCACGGGTGCGGATGGATCTGCCGGGGAAGACGTTCGCGATACTGGAGGGCCGCGAGCGGAGCGGTGGGACTTGGGACCTGTTTCGGTATCCGGGTCTGCGTTCGGATTCGGATATGTACACGCTGGGGTATCGGTTTCGGCCGTGGCGGGACGGCAAGGCGATCGCCGATGGGCCGGCGATATTGAACTACATTCGCGACACTGCGAAGGAGTACGACCTTGAGAAAGAGATCCGCTACGGCCACAGGGTGAAGCGAGCGGAATGGTCTTCGGAGGAAGGGCGGTGGACGGTCGAGGTGAGGGTCGGCGGTTCGAACGGATTCGATGGCGCAGCGGAAGAAGATCTCACGCAAAGCCGCGAAGGGGCAAAGGAGCCGCGAAGAGAAACAAGAACATTTACCTGCAATTTTTTGTATCTCTGCACTGGTTATTATCGGTACGAAAACGGATACACACCGGAGTGGCCGGGGTTTGCGGATTACAATGGAACGGTCGTTCATCCGCAGAAATGGCCGGAGGATCTTGACTACGCCGGAAAGAAAGTGCTCGTGATCGGGAGCGGAGCGACGGCGGTGACTCTCGTTCCGGCGATGGCGGAGACGGCAGAGCACGTTACGATGCTGCAGCGTTCGCCGACGTATATCGTTTCGATGCCGTCGCAGGACAAGATCGCGAACGCGTTGAGGGCCGTGTTGCCGGACGGGGCGGCGTATATGCTCGCGCGTTGGAAAAATGTCGTGCGGCAGATGTTCTTCTACCAGCTATCGAAACGGCGGCCGTCTATCATGAAGAGGCTGATCGCAAAGGGCGTAGCGAAAGAGGTCGGCGAGGAGATCGCGGAAAAGCACTTTCGGCCCGAGTACAACCCGTGGGATCAGCGGCTTTGTGTCGTGCCGGATGCGGACCTTTTTGAGGCGATGCGGAACGGAAAGGCATCGGTCACAACGGGTGAGATAGAGACCTTTACCTCGGGCGGCGTGCGGCTGACGAACGGTGAGACGCTAGACGCGGACATCATCGTGACCGCGACCGGGCTGGTGCTGAAGATCATGGACGGCCTAACGCTTGTCGTCGATGGCGAACCGGTCGTGCTGTCAGAAAAGATCGCGTACAAAGGGATGATGTACAACGATGTGCCGAATCTCGCGCAGGCCTTTGGCTATACGAATGCGTCGTGGACCCTGAAGTGCGACCTTACTGCCGAGTATGTTTGCCGTTTGATCAAATACATGGACGAACACGGCTACGCGAGCTGCACAGCTCGGCTTGATGACCCGACCGTAACGCCCGAGCCCGCACTCGATTTCACTTCCGGCTACGTACTTCGGGCACTCGGCGAGGTTCCGAACCAAGGGTCGAAGATGCCGTGGCGGCTGCACCAGAATTACATAAAGGACCTGCGGATGCTTCGCTATGGCTCGCTTGAGGACGGAACAATGAAGTTTGCGAAAAAAGGCGGTCGATAAGAATATGACGCTTCGAAGTGACAGTGTTGCGGTCGTTACCGGTGCCGGCTCGGGCATCGGCCGGGCGTTGGCTCGTCGGCTCGCCGTCGAAGGGATCGCGAGATTGGCACTTGCCGACGTCAACCGCGAGGGACTTGACGAAACTGCCGCTGTGATCACCGGCCCGGCAAAGGTCTCGACACATATAGTCGACGTAGCGGATCGACGTGCGATGCAGTCGTTTGTTGATGATGTCACCCGCGAGCACGGCCGTGTGTCACATGTCATCAACAATGCAGGCGTCGCACTCGGCGGGACGCTGAAGGAGGTCACGCTCGACGAGATCGAATGGCTGATGGGCGTAAACTTTTGGGGCGTAGTTCACGGGACGAAATTGTTTCTGCCGCATCTGGAAAAAGAAGAGTCGGCACACATTGTAAACATTTCAAGCCTTTTCGGGTTCATCGCTCCTCCCGGTCAAGCGGCGTATTGCGCGAGCAAGTTCGCCGTCCGCGGGTTTACAGAATCACTTCGGCACGAGCTTCAGGGAACGAACATCGCCGTCTCGGTCGTGCATCCGGGCGGCGTTAAAACGAATATCGCGAACAGTGCCAGAATTGCGGCGAACACCAGTCATTCCGCTGACGAGATCGATCGCCGGCTGCAGAAAATGAACCGGAACCTCTCAACGACATCTCCCGAGCGTGCGGCTGAGATCATCATAAACGGCATAAAGAAAGGCAAGCCGCGGATCATAGTCGGGCCCGACGCCCAGATCCTTAGCTGGATACAACGTCTCTTTCCGAAGCGCTACTTCGCGATCGCGAACTTCATCAGCGGTGGGAAGCTTAGCGAGATCTAGCCGAGGGCCGCAGATATGCGCCGGGCCTTTTGCGCGTGTATCATATGTTCTGGGATCATGAAAATAATTGTTACAGGCGGGGCGGGGTTTATTGGGAGTGCGGTCGTTTGTCGGCTGAACGAGCTGGGTGTCGATGACATCTTGATCGTTGACCGAATGGACGAGACGGACAAGTGGAAGAATCTGGCACCGCTTCGGTTTGCGGATTACATCGACGCATACGATCTCATCGAAGACCTGGATGACTTTAAGGATGCGTCTGCCGTCTTTCATCTCGGGGCGTGTTCATCGACCACGGAGACCGATGCCGACTTCATGATCCGCAATAACTATCAATATACGCAGGACCTTGCGCGTTGGGCGGTGAAGACCGATGTGCGGTTTGTATATGCGTCATCGGCGGCGACGTATGGCGACGGATCGGCGGGAATGGCGGACGGCACGGACGAGCTTGATAAACTAAGGCCGCTGAATGTTTACGGATATTCGAAACACCTGTTCGACCAATATGCGGCACGAACCGGTATGTTTGACAAGATCGTCGGGCTTAAGTATTTCAACGTTTTTGGGCCGAACGAGAACCATAAGGGCGACATGCGTTCGCTGGTGAATAAGGCATTCCACCAGATAAATTCGACGGGTAAGCTGCAGCTATTCAGGAGTGCAAATCCGAATTATTCCGATGGCGAATTCGGCCGCGATTTCGTTTATGTAAAAGACGCGGTCGATATGACTCTGCATTTCTTTGAGCCGCTCGCCGGCGCTCCGGCTGGCAAAATCGGCGGCGGGCTTTTCAACGTTGGGTCAGGGCGAATGAATACGTGGAACGCGCTCGCTGATGCAATATTCAAAGCTCTCGACCTGCCTAAGAATGTCGAGTTTATCGAGATGCCCGAGCATCTGCGCGACCGCTATCAATACCACACTCAGGCCGACCTGACCCGAATTCGCGACGCCGGCTATTCGCTCGAGACGACGCCACTCGACGAGGCCGTTGCTGATTATGTGCGCGAGTATTTGGTGAAGGGCAGGCATCTCGGCGATCAGGATTGAGGTGATCAGATGAGCTCAAATCTTGCAGTTTCTATTCAGTGGGCGATAAAGCTTGCGATCCTGTTGTCGGTTGCGGCTGCGATCGTCTTGATAGGGCAGAGTTCACTGGCGGCAGCCCATCCGCTGGTCGCATCGGCGGTGACGATCGACCTGATATTCACGGTTCCGATCGCGTACTTCTTTCTTATCCGAAAAACGTCGTTGCCGAAAATAACGGTCGCACCGGTCTTTTTTCTGTGCGTGTTAGTGGCGACCGCGGTCGTACCGACGGATGGCCGCAGCCTACTGGATACCGTCGTCAAATTTGGCGTTCCGTTGGTGGAATTGATCGTATTAGGCTATCTGGGATTTCGCCTCTTCCGGACCCGCCGAAACTTTATTGCGAATGCACTCCCCGGCCGAGACCTGATGGAGCGGCTACGCGATGCATTTGCTCAGGAACTGAAGCCCGCGATAGTCGCGGGGGCAGCGGCGTTTGAGGTCGGAACCTTTACCTATGCGTTTTTGAAATGGCGTCGCCCCGCATCGGGATTCACCTACCACAAGCTGAACAGTCCGGTTCTGCTGATGCTTGTGTTCCTATTCTTGCTGGCGGCGGAGACAGTTGTAGTCCACATTCTGCTTGCAATGATCAGCGAGACTGCGGCGTGGATCGCAACCGCCCTAAGTGCGTACTTCGCGATCCAGATCATTGCACATCTGAAGGCTCTGATGCTGCGGCCGATCCTGCTTACGAACAATGAACTTTTGATCCGGTGCGGGATCTTGGGTGATGCGGCGATAAGGTTGAATAATATTGAAAAAATCGAGCGCTCGTCGCAATCGCAAAACGCTGATTGGCCCGAGATAATCATTACGCCGCTCGGTCAGTTGTCACAGCCGAACGTTTCGATCCATTTAATCGAACCGGCGACGGTCTATGGCGTTTACGGAATTGAAAGGCGGGTCTCGCGAATCTCGTTTTCGGTCGATGAGCCCGAAAGGTTCATTTCGGAGCTCGGGCGAAGCGTTTAGAGTTTATGAAGATCTTTCACGGCACAGACAATGCAAATATCCAGAAGCCTACGGTTCTTACGCTTGGGGTTTTTGACGGGCTGCATCTCGGGCATCAGCGGATAATGCAGACCGTTGTCGAGCGAGCCAAAGCAGTTGCGGCGGTTCCGACAGCGATCACTTTCGACCCGCATCCGCGTTCAGTGCTGCATCCGGCGTCCGCACCGCCGCTGCTGCAAACGCTCGACCAGCGGCTTGCAAATTTTGAGGTTCTAGGCATCGAACAAGCGATCGTCATCCAGTTTGACGAAGCATTTGCGAAGCAGCCGGCCGAAGATTTTATTTCGGAGATCGTTCACGACCGCCTGCATGCGAAGGAAGTGCATCTCGGCAAAGATTTTGCATTTGGCCGAAACCGCGGCGGCGACATCGCCCTACTGCGGAGAATGAGCCAGGAGCTAGGATTTGTTGCCGAAGAGGTTCCTGAGGTCACACTTCGCGGGCATCGGATCAGTTCATCAAAGATCAGACATCTGCTTGCAGAGGGACGTGTGAACCTTGTGAGGCGCATGCTGGACCGGCCTTACGGCGTTGAGGGGGTCATCGAGCGCGGTGCGCAACGGGGCCGGACCATCGGCTTTCCGACCGCGAACCTCAAGCCGCACAATCGCGTCATCCCGAAATACGGCGTATATGCGACGGCGACGCTGGTTGAGGGCGCGTGGCGGCGGAGCATAACGAATATCGGTGTCAGGCCGACTTTTGAGAACGATTCGGACCCGTCGATCGAATCGTTCATCTTTGATTTTAATGGTGAGCTTTACGGCGACGTTTTGAGGGTGCGGTTCCTTCACCGAATCCGTGACGAGCGTAAGTTCAATGGAATAACAGAGTTGCGGGCACAGATCGAACGCGACTCGGCCCACGCATCGAACTATTTCCGCCACGCAGGCGTACGGAATATGCTCGAGATATTGTGATGCAAAGTAATTGCATGGTTTTCGCATCGAAATGGGCTTGAACGGCGAATTTAACGGCGGATGAAGGAATTAACTACAACACAAACATCAGCAGTGGCAGAAATGCCGTCCGAACCGGCCAAAGACAACGTTAACGGCCATCGCATGGTCGAAACGCACAGTCTGCCGATCGCCAAATTTGTCACGAATGAGCAGTTAGTGGCGGAAGAGCGGTTTCTTACCAACAAAGAGAGTGAGGTTGAGAAGAAGTATACCGGCCTACGCGGATGGTTTCGTATCTTTCACGTATCAGCCGTTATCGGCAAGCTTGCCCTTTATCTGTATCTGGATCAATACGAAATGCACCGCAGCGGCCAGGTCCGGCATGCCAAGGAGCGAATGCGGACCGCCGAACGGCTGACGAGGATGGCCGTTTACGGCGAAAAGCTTTACGGCGTCAAGATGTGGTTCCTTCACCGCATAATGCGGATTCTCCGCTCGTTCGTCCTTGGGAGCGAACTGAACCGCGAGGTGAATCAGGAAAAGCAGGCGATCTGGCTTAAGGAAAAGCTGATCGAACTTGGGCCAACATTTATCAAGATCGGCCAATCGATGGGAACGCGGGCGGACCTTTTGCCGCTGCCGTTTGTCGTCGCATTGGGCGAGCTTCAGGACAACGTTCCGCCGTTTGATAACGAGATCGCGTTCGCCCGAATCGAGAAGGAACTGGGCCAAAAGATCAATGCGTTCTTCAAGGAATTTGAGGTGGAGCCCGTCGCTGCGGCATCGCTTGGTCAGGTCTACCGCGCACGCCTCCATACGGGCGAAGAGGTCGCGGTAAAGGTTCAGCGGCCCAACCTGGAAGCTACGATCAAAGGCGACCTGGAGATACTGAAGAAAGTCGCGAACTTTGCAGAGCGCTTTCCGCAGTTGAACGAGAATGCCGATTGGTCGGGCATGCTTCGCGA
>JBBQTV010000123.1:0-11150 GCA_038212935.1 Pyrinomonadales bacterium
TCACAAACACCCCCACGCATTCAATCTGCGAACTTAAAGCCCCGGTGATCTCGGCCGCAGTCTCCGGTGCGATATACCTGGGACTTGCCGCGTAGAAGTTAAATCCCAATATGTCGGCACCGAAACCGACTGCCAGCGCAGCGTCCTCTACATTCGTGATTCCGCAGATCTTTACCTTTGCCATACACATTTCAAATCGAAGTTGGATGCGACTACGAATCTTCGGTCAACAAATTCCGAAGTTCGCGTTCCGGATCGCCCGACCGCATGAGCGTTTCGCCGATCAGAAACCCGGAAAATCCTAGGTTGCTGAGTTCCTGTAATTCCGATCGTGATCGCAGTCCGCTCTCGGCTATCATCAAAGCACGTTCAGGCTTTTCACCGATCAACTCACGCGATACATCGATAGTGACTTCGAAAGTTTTAAGGTTTCGGTTGTTAACTCCTATCAATTTCGCGTCGATCTCCGCTGCCCTCCTTAGCTCCTCCTTATCATGAACCTCTACTAAAACGGCCAGCCCGACGGACACGGCCAGGGAATGCAAGTCTTCCAGTTCGCTCTGCGAAAGGGCCGCGACGATCAGTAAGATAGCGTCGGCCCCTATCAAGGCTGACTCATAGATCTGATACGCATCAAAAAGAAAATCCTTCCGAAGTACCGGAATCTCGACCGCCGACCTAACAGCGCAGAGGTCGTCGAGCGAGCCCCTGAAAAAATCTTCTTCCGTCAGAACCGAGATCGCCGCCGCGCCACCGGCTTTGTAAGCCAGTGCGGTCTGGACCGGGTCGCGATCGTCACGGATCACGCCTTTAGACGGCGACGCGCGTTTGAATTCAGCGATAACGTTTAGGCGTGCAGTGTCGGTCAAGGCGTTTTGAAATCGACCGGATGCAACATTCTGCCGCGTATCAGTCAGCATTCTAAGCTTTTCGAGGCTTGTCGAACGCTTTGCCTCTTCAATTCGGACGCGCTTCGCTGCGATAATTTTGTCTAGGATGGTTCCCGTCATGTCTGGGCAGACTCCCTGAGATGATTCAACTTAAGTGCCGCGTTTCCGTTGTGAAGGCTTGCGGCGGCTCGCTCGATTCCATCGGGCAGAGACTTTGCGCTGCCGGCGACGAACAACGCAGCGGCCGTGTTCACCAGCACCATTGCTTCAGCCGAGGAACCGCTCTGCTCGTTCGAGAGAATCGACCCAATTTGTACAGCACTCTCCATCGCGGATCCAACTCGTAGATCTTTTATATTTCGCCTTTCCAATCCAAGACTTTCAGGCGATATCTCGAATTCTCTGACCAATCCCGCTTCGACCTCAGCAACAAAGGTCCGGCCCGACAGAGTAATTTCATCTAGTCCATCTTCAGCATGGACGATCCACGATTTCTTGGTGCCAAGCCTTGCTAATGCCTTTGCCACCTTCGGCAGCAGTTCTTTGTCCCAGACGCCGATCAGTTGGTGCTGCGCGGATGCCGGATTGCAAAGCGGACCGACACAATTGAAGATGGTAGGAAATCCGAGCCCTCGGCGAACCTTCGCTAGTGACGGAGAAAGGCGGTGGAAATTCGGTGCGAACATAAAACATATACCGAAGTCATCCAGGTGCTGTTCCGCAGTGGCCGCATCTGCAGCATGGTCGACGCCAAGCTCTAAGAGGACGTCCGCGCTTCCTGAATTGCTGGTAGCTGCTTTATTTCCGTGCTTTGCGACAGCCACGCCGCTTCCCGCCACGACAAATGCCGCCGCAGTTGAGATGTTAAAAATTTTAGCCCGACTTCCGCCTGTTCCTACAATGTCGACGAATGTCTTGTGTCGCGTTTTCACCTTCGTCATTCGTCCGCGTAAGATCTCGGCAAAATAGAAGATCTCATCTTCGGAAATGCCCTTCTTTGACCATGAAACGAATACTTCGGCCACCAGAGCCTCATCCTCGGCGGCGATCAATGCATCGAGAAGCAACGCAGCATCGTCTTCGCGAACGTCGTGTCCGAAGCGAAATTCATCGGCATATTTTGAGAGTATCAAGCTCATAAATCTGAGCCCTCCGCTAAGTCCAAGGCTTTCAACAGAGCCGCGGCTTTGTTTACCGTCTCGTCGAATTCGGCGGCGGGAACCGAATCGGCGACGATTCCCGCCCCTGCCTGGATCTTCGCCACGCCATCTTCGAGAACCATCGTCCTTATCGCGATGCATGTGTCCATATTGCCTGAGTAATCGAAATATCCGACGGCCCCGGAGTAAACGCCCCGCAGTGTCGGCTCCAGCTGGTTAATGACCTCCATCGCACGAACTTTGGGAGCGCCCGACACCGTCCCGGCAGGAAAGCACGCCATCAGGGCGTCAAATCGATCTTTGCCATCGGCAAGCTCAGAGGTGAGGGAACTGACCAAATGCTGAACGTGCGAATACTTCTCAACATTCATCAAACTCTCCACCCGGACGCTGCCAAAACGCGAGATCCGGCCGAGGTCATTTCGGCCGAGATCGACAAGCATCTGGTGTTCCGCAACTTCTTTGACGTCGTTCATCATTTCTTCGGCCAGACGGCCGTCTTCGGCGGCATCAGCCCCTCGCGGCCGTGTTCCGGCAATTGGCCGGTATTCAAGTTGGCGGTCGTGACACCTAACGAGCATCTCAGGTGAAGCTCCGATTACGGAACGCCCATGCATATTCAATAGGAACATGTAGGGTGACGGGTTTAGCGATCGGATCGCCCTGTAGATCGCCACCGGCGACGCGTTTGTGCGTTTTGTAAAGCATTGTGAGAGAACGACTTGGTAGCATTCCCCGGCAGCAATCAGTTCTTTGACCTGCTCGACCGCGGATTCGAAATCCGAACGGTTCCAGTTCGACGTGATCTCGCCGGCCGGACCATTCCCGTTCTCAGGAATGGCGAACTGAGGGGATTCGAGATGTCGGCGGACCTGCTTATTTGTTTCGACAGCCTCGGCGAAAAGCTCGCTCAGGTCTTCATCACTATTCGCGACGTCCGTTAACACTAACGTGATTATCTTTACTACCTGCTTCGCGTGGTCAAACGCGACAACTGATCGAAAGAACATAAACTCGGCAAGGCATTCGTCACCTTCGGCGGATTCGCTCAGCTTCGGCTCAAACAACTGGACCGCTGAATACCCAAAGTAACCAATAGCACCACCGATGAATGAAGGTAAGCCATCCGTTTGCGGAACGTGGAAATCTGCGAAATGGTGACGCAGAAAATCAAGGATCGACATTTTCCGAACCTGCTTCGTTCCGTCCTTAGAAATTGTCACAGTCTGGCCGCGTCCAACGACCGTCGTCGATGGCCTCGAACCAACGAATGAGTATCTTGCAAGCGATTCCCCGCCTTCCACGGATTCCAAAAGGAATGAGTGGCTAGCGTCTTCACTGAGGCGAAGATAGACGGACAGCGGCGTCAAGAGGTCGGCCGGCATAGTCTCCACCACGGGAACCACATTGCCGTTTTTGCTCAGTTCTAAAAATTTACCCAGTTCAGACATAAAAAAAGCCGCCTAAGATATTAGGCGGCATTGGCTCGGGAATCGGTATTCTGTTAAGACCCTTAAAAGGCTTCAGAATTCGTGTCCAAGTTCAAAACCGCAAACGACGTCCAATGGCGCCAGCTTCCGCCGACGTGCCACCAGATGTTTGCGTTGAACTGAACTTCTTTCACAATCATTTTGTAACAGACGGGAATGGTGTCTGTCAATTACATCCGTTCTGGAACTTCGATGCCCATCGTTGCAAGGGCTTCGGTGAGTGATTGCCGGATCCTATCTGCGACGACGATCAATACGGCACGCTTAGTTTCGTCTGGTTCGGGCAAGATCTTGTGATTATGGTAAAAGAAGTTAAAGGCTTTTGCCAGCTGAAACGTGTATTTTGCCAGGATGGCGGGTTCGTTCGCCGCCGCAGCCTGCTTCAGGGTTTCTTCGAGCCGGGCGGCCAGAACGAAGATCGCCCAGACGTCATTTCCAGCCTCGGAATTGAAGATCTCGGCAACCTTTTCCTCATCTCTTATCAATCCGCGGATGTGATTCAGTGATTCGCCGCCGTCCGCGAGTTTGCGGAAGATCGAATTAGATCGAACAGCGGAATACTGGCAAAATACGCCCGTTTCGCCTTCAGTCGAAAGAGCCTCGTTGAAGTCGAAGACAATTACCGTATTCCGGGTGAATTTCAGCAAGAAGTAGCGGAGAGCGCCTACCGCCAATTGGTGAGCTATAAACGCCTTCCTTTCTGTTTCCAATTCGGCGTGGCGCGATTCGACCTCAGCCAGAGCATTTTTTTCCAGCCGGTCAAGAAGATCGTCCGCCTTGACTCCCAGCCCCTTACGCCCGCTCATTTCGATGAATGACCGCTTTCGGTCGTCTTCCGATAGTTCGAATCCAAGATCAGAGGCCGCTGCCGGTGATAGGGCAACCATCTCGTACGACAGATGAACACTGGCAGCTTCACCTTCCTGTGGATATATCGCCGCAACGCCTTTCTTTACAACGTCTTGCGTATACGATTGCCGGGTATCGATAACGTTATATACCTTCTTTCCGTGGCCAAACTCAGGTGCTCCGTCAATATGTTGGGATTCATCGGCGGTCGTGATCCACACCTTTTGGCCGTCGGCATACTCAAAGAATGGCTTGTAAAAAAAGTCCATCCCAAGGATCCCGAGCTTCCACATTTGATAGGCGATATCCTTGCCGGTGTACGTCACCGTACCGTTCGAGCGTACTAGGATCTTGTCGCCCTCATGCTCGTCGTTGCCTGCATGCTCTTCAAACGGCATCACCCAACAACCGGCGTTCTTACCTTCGGATTCGAGATGAATGACGCCAAGCTCCTTCATTTGTTCGAAAGCTTTGGCCCAGAAATGCAGGTGAAGGATCTCAGATTCGCGTGGAAGCAAATCGTATCGGATCGAGAATCGCTCCATCGTTCGCAGGATGCATTCGACGTTGCGCGTAGCAACGAAATCGGCAAGTACTGCAGTTTCGTTGCCTCCGGCTTCTATCAAATGCAAGACTTCGGCCCGCTTTGCCTTAAGCTCGTCATCAGTCTGATACGCCTGGCCGACGCGGGCGTAAAGGTCCCAGCAGTAGTAATCAAACGTCCGGCCTTCGGCTTTCAGTTTTTCGTCCAGGCCGCGGATCGCAGCAAGGTCCATTTTCTCGAGATAAACGAACCCGACAACAACGTCAGCGACCTGAACGCCAGTATTGTCGATGTAATTCTGGATCTCTACCCGTTGCCCGGTCGCCCGCAAGATCCGGACAAATGTGTCACCAATTACCGAATTACGGACGTGGCCAATATGGGCCGCCTTGTTTGGATTAACAGAAGTGTGCTCAACACAAAACTTTTCGCCATCTTTTTTCGATAGAGACGGCAATGGATGTGCGTCGACGTTTTCTTTCAGAAAACGGGGACGATTAAAGAACACGTTTAGGTAACCCGCACCTGCAACTTCTACTTTGCTTACAAAATCGAACGTCTCAAGCTTTTCTTTTAACCCTTCAGCGATCGAACGTGGATTGCTCTTTTCACCGGTTGACTGCTTGATACGTTTGGCCAGCTCAAACGCCGCTGGAAATGCAAGATCACCGAGTTCTGTCTTAGGCGGAACTTCAGAGACGATCTGAAGGTCAGCGATGTTGAATAGCTCGCGGGCAGCGTCGCCGACCGCCTGCCGAAGTAGTTGCTGAAGTTGTGTGATGGTCATCCTGTTTTATACCTGAGGAGTAATAAAACAGTGATTATACGGGGTGCAGAGCAGTGTTAGCAAAACGTCAAGGTCAACGAATAGTTACTGTAAGCGAATAGGTGGTCGAACGCCTGAGATTATCGACACAGATCGATTGATCTCCCGAGTGTTCGATCTCGTAGCTGTAATGCCTCTCGCCGCTCTCGAATATTGCAACGTGGCCTGACCGCGAACGGACCGATGCGGTAAGAACCTGACCTTCTCGAGCCGCTGCTACGTAACAGATGCGGCCGCCGGTCGATATCGTTCCGGAGACGGTAGCCGCCGACTTTCCTTTCTGGAAACGGATACGCTTGTCTGCGTGAGCAGAAGCAGAAATGCTGACTATTGCGGCAACAAGCATGAGAAATTTGGGTATCGAAGTTCTGATCATCGAAAATACGCCTCCCGAGCGTTTCGGTTGTTCTATCTGTAACGCGTCGCAGATCGCTCGTTCGTATCACTGCCGCCGAAGTTTTCTTTTCCGGCATCAAAAGTTACACTTCAATTTTTATGCGCACTCTATACTTTGACTGCTTTGCAGGTGCAAGCGGCAACATGATACTCGGAGCCCTGATCGATGCTGGCCTCGGCGCGGAACATTTATTGCCGGAGATAAAGAAACTCGGGCTCGATGGCTACGAGATCGATATTTCGAAGGTCGATAGGTCAGGCATTTCTTCGACTCATGTCGATGTCCGTGTCCCGCATGAGCATAAACATCGCCACCTTCACCATATCGAAAAGATCATCGACGATTCTGCATTGACCAAAAGCGTTAAAGACCGATCTAAAAAAATCTTTCTCCGTTTAGCCGAGGCCGAAGCAAAGGTCCACGGGACGGACATCGCGAAAGTGCATTTCCACGAGGTGGGTGCCATGGACGCGATCATTGATGTTGTGGGGGCGTGTATCGGATTTGAGATGCTGGGAATTGAGCGATTCGCTTGTTCGAAGATCCACGTTGGCAGCGGGTTTGCCGAGATGGAGCATGGCAAATTCCCGGTTCCGCCGCCGGCCGTAGCAGGTTTACTCCAAGGTGTTCCGATCTATTCAACCGAGATCCAAGGCGAGCTCATGACTCCAACAGGGGCAGCGATAATATCAACGTTATCTGCAACTTATGGCGAAATACCTCAGCTAACAGTTGAGACTACTGGGTATGGTGCGGGGACGCGGACCTACGAGTCTTTTCCCAACGTTCTCCGGGTGATGATAGGCGAAACTGCCGCCCACTCAAACTCCGAATCGCTGCTGCAGTTGGAAACGAACATTGACGATAGCCCACCGCAGGATCTCGGATATTTTATGGACCGGGCGTTCGAAATCGGAGCTCTCGACTGTTGGTTCACTTCGATCCAAATGAAGAAAAACCGGCCCGCTGTTAAAATTTCGCTTCTGATAAGGGCCGAAGACAGAGTAAAATGTCTGGACCTGCTTTATTCTGAAACTACGACGATCGGCGTTCGCGTCATGTCCGTTGATCGACATTTCCTTGAAAGAGAAGAAGGCGAGTTGGAAACGGAATTTGGCAACGTACGTGTAAAGGTTGCTCTTCATGGAAATAATAAGAAAGTGACACCGGAATACGACGATGTGAAGAAGTTAGCAACTGAACACAAGGTTTCACTCCGCAAAATCAGGGGAGCCGCGATGCGAGCTTTCGCGGCGACAGAACGGGCTAAGTCATAAGTGGCATATGAACAACAAAAACGTGGACTTGGATAAGATCGCGGCAGGCGTTCGCCTCATGCTTGAAGGCATGGGCGAGGACCCTAGTCGGGATGGACTGCAAAAAACGCCGGAACGTGTCGCGGACTTTTACGCCGAACTGACTGAGGGAATGTGGCAGGACCCGAAGGAGCACGTCGTCGCGCTGCCGGGCGATTCGCATGACGAGATGGTAATCGTGAAAGACATTTCAATCGCTTCCGTTTGCGAACACCACCTCGCCCCGTTCGTTGGGAAGTGCCACATTGCCTATATTCCAAAAGGCGGACGGATAGTGGGCTTGTCGAAGCTCGCTCGAGTGGCCGAGATATTCGCCCGTCGCCTTCAGGTCCAGGAGCGGCTGACACAACAAATTGCCAGCACCCTGTTCGACGAGCTTGACCCGCTAGGCGTAATGGTGGTTGTCGAAGCCGAACACACATGCATGACGCTTCGTGGTGTAAAGAAGCCGGGATCAAAGACGATCACGTCCGCCGTTCTAGGAGGCTTTCGAAAGGACCCGCGTACGCGGGCTGAGGCAATGGCATTGATCAAGGGTTAATGTGTTGCTTTAATTGTTGTTTTCTGACCCTTAAGAATTAACTTTAATTATGAAAAGAACGATTTTTATCGCCAGTCTTCTGGTTTTGTTTGCATTTTCCTCCTTTTCGCAAAATTTGGAATCGAAGTTGAATGCGGAACAGATGCGCGAACGTGTAAAGCGCCTTTCTGCGGATGAGTTCGAAGGCCGCGGACCCGGCAATGCTGGTAGCAAAATGGCTGCGGACTATATCGCTTCTGAAATGAAGGCCGCGGGGATCAAGCCCGGGAATGGCCGCAGCTACTTTCAGAATGTGAAGCTGGTCGGCATTTCGGTCGACCCATCCACTGAAATGAAGGTTACTCGAACTGGTGGACAGACCAAGAGCTTTAAATTTGGCGATGAATTCGTCGTGACAACTGGAGCGCAGCGCGATAACGTCTCGGTCGATGCGGAGGTGATATTCATGGGGTACGGCGTGGACGCTCCGTTGTATAAATGGAACGATTACAGTGGTCCGGCCGACGACTATAAGGGCAAGATCCTGATGATCATGGTCAATGACCCGCCGGCTAATGCAGACGAGCCGGATCTTTTCGGTGCGAAAGCACTAACCTATTACGGTCGATGGACCTATAAATACGAAGAAGCCGCCCGCCGCGGTGCTGCCGGAGTCATCTTGATCCATACAAACGAATCCGCCGGTTATGGTTGGAATGTTGTGCGAACGTCATTCGGCGGCCCTCGTTCCGAAATCCTTCGAAACGCGAGCGACAAGACCCCGTATCTCGACCTGATGTCATGGGTTACTAACGAAACCGCCGAGGCAATGCTGAAATCAGCCGGCCTTGATTACGAAGGCCTACTGATGAAGGCCGGAACACGTAATTTCCGCCCTGTGAAGACCGGCTTGAAAGTGGCGATCGACCTGAAGGCAAACAAAACCGAATTCGAATCGCCAAACATTGTCGGCAAGCTCGAAGGCAGCGATAAAAAGCTCCGGAGCGAATATGTACTCTACACCGCCCATTGGGACCATCTGGGGATAGGCGAAGCGGACGCATCGGGCGACAAGATCTATAACGGAGCTTACGGCAACGCCTCAGGCGTCGCGGCAGTAATAGGCATCGGACAAGCGATCGCAAAAATGCCGAAAAGTGAAAAGCCGAAACGGTCGATCTACATCCTTTTCCCTACGGCCGAAGAACAGGGTCTTCTCGGTGCCGAATATTTCGCTCAGAATCCACTTATTCCGCTGAATAAGATCGCCGGAAATGTAAACATCGACGGCGTTAATTTCTTTGGCCGAACAAGAGACTTCTCGGCTCTGGGGTCTGAACGCTCGACCCTGGGGGCGATCGTAGGCGAGGTCGCTAAGGAGCGCAGCATGACGCTTGAGGGAGACATGCGTCCTGAACAAGGATTCTTCTTCCGATCAGACCATTTCCCGTTTGCCAAGGTCGGCGTTCCTGCGGTTTCGTTCCGGCATGGGGACGATTTCGTGACGCCCCTGAAAGGCGAAGCGCTTAATTTCTTCAGCAACTATACGGCCAAGTATTATCACCAGGCCTCTGACCAGTACTATGATTGGTGGGATGCGGGGGCTATGACCCAGAATGCGGAGTTGGGGTTGGCTATCGGTATGAAGATCGCGAACACCGCCTCGATGCCTCGATATCTGGAAACTGACGAGTTCTCCAGTGCCGATAAAAAGCGGATGGGGAACTAACATTTAGGCAAATTGAACGGGTGTAGCGTGTGGATAAAATCCTTGATACACGCTACACTTTTTATTTTTCGCGATGAAAACCTACTACATAACGACGCCCATCTATTATGCGAACAGCCTTCCGCATCTGGGGCATCTGTATACGACCATCGTTGCGGACGTCCTGCATCGGTATAAGAAACAGCGTGGTTTCGACGTTCTTTTCTTAACGGGAACGGATGAGCATGGCGTTAATATTCAGCGGGCCGCCGAGAAAGCGGGGCGTTCGCCTAAGGATCAAGTTGATTCTATAGCTGGGGAACTGAAGCGGATGTTTGCCGAATTTGGGCTTGGGCCCGAAAGCGGTGGTTACGACATTTTCATGCGAACGTCAGAGCCTTTCCATTACGAAGGAGTTCGACACCTTTGGCAGCAGATCGCCGACCGGAAAACGCCGAAAGGCAACGACAATATTTACAAAGGGCATTACGAAGGCTGGTTCTGTGCACCGTGTGCGGCTTACAAATCCGAAGAAGAGTATTTTACGCCCGAAGGATCGGATGTTCCGAGTTGCCTGATCCATGAAAGGCCCCTAGACCGTGTTTCGGAGGAAAGTTATTTTTTTCGACTTTCAGATTACGGCGAATTTCTGCTGGAGACCATTGAGAGCAATGAGAAAATACTTCAACCATCTTCTCGAAGAAACGAAGTTATCTCTTTCATAAAAGGTGGTTTACAGGATCTGTCTATCAGCCGCGAGCGACAGTCAGTTTCGTGGGGCGTTCCGGTTCCGGGCGACGAAGATCATGTAATGTACGTTTGGCTCGATGCCTTGTCAAACTACATCACGGCCCTGGGCTATGGGAACGATCGGACCAAAGCTCCCGGATTTGAGAAATACTGGTCGGATGCTACTCATTTGGTTGGCAAAGATATACTCCGGTTTCACACCGTATATTGGTTCTCATTCTTAAAGGCTGCCGGTTTGCCGCTGCCAAAAGCTGTCTTTGCTCACGGTATGTGGCTAGACGCTGATGGCCGCAAGATGGGGAAAACACTCGGTAACGTGATCGAAGTTGATGTATTGAATGAACATTTCCAGGTCGACGCGATTCGCTATTTCTGTCTGCGGGAGATGGTGTTCGGCCAGGACGGGAAGTTTGGTTACGAAACCTTGATCGAACGGGCGAATGCGGATCTCGCAAGCGGTCTCGGTAATCTATTAAGCCGCACGATCTCGATGATTCATAAGTATCGCGAGGGGAAGATCCCGAACGGCAAGATCTCTGAGGAAAACTACATATACGCCCGCCGTGCGGGAATTGACCCTGACGGCGAAGACCTCGTTTCTGTCCTCAGCCATGCTCGAGACGAATACATGCGGCGGCTAGATAACTTTGAGCCCAGCCAGGCGCTCGAGATCCTTTGGACAGTCATTGCCCGCGTCGAT
>JBBQTV010000124.1:0-11076 GCA_038212935.1 Pyrinomonadales bacterium
TTGCGCTCAGTTTTCGCGTCAACCGACGAGAACGATGGCAGATCCACACTACCGATAATCACTGATCCAACGTTGGTGTCTTCGGAACCTGCCGAGGTGATTCTTACGCCCGAAGAGGAAGTAAGGGCGGCGGAATATGCCAGCCGGTTTACGATAACGGTCAATCAGGTCGAACGCACCAACATTGTAAACGTCGGCATCCGTAGTACTAATCCGGTACTGGCCCCGCTGGTCGCCAGCAAGATCGCCGACGTATTCAAACGCCAGGATGCCGAGCGTGAAATGCAGGGAGCTAAACGCGCCGCTGCAGATCTTACAAATTCGATCGAAGAACTCCAGGCCACTATCTTTAAGCAGGAAGCCGAGCTCATCGACGAGATGCGGAAGAGCAATCTGCCGCTGCAGGAAAAAGGCCAGGATCTGGCCGCCAGCCGGCTGGGCTCGATGAGCGACACCTGGCTAAAAGCGCTTGATGAGCGTCGCCAGCTTGAAGGCCGCTACAATGCCGCCGTCTCAGCTAGTTCGCGAGGAGAGGGAATGAACATTCCCGACCTCTACGAAAACAAGATCTTTCAGGACACAATGCGGCTCAATACCGAGCGCAAAGCGAAGCTTCAGGATGATATCAGGACGATCGATAAAGAGATCCAGGCCGCCGAGACGACAAAAGCTGAGCTTCTGGTCAAATATACGCCCGAGTATCCGGAAGTGAAGAAAATGGAGGAGCGGATCGCATCGCTCCGATCAACCCGTAGCACAACGGAAAGAGAGGTCTCTGAGATCATCGACCGCGATCAGAAAAAGATCGAGAAAGACGCAGTCGGCGGCGCCCTTGTCGCGCTAAGATCGCAGCTTGACTCTAAACGCCGTGAAGAGGCTCAGGCCTTGGCAGCCTATGAACGCGAAGCCGCACTCGCCAACGTACAAGGCCAGGCACAGACACGCCTTACAACTCTGAAACGGGAGATCGAGACGAAGCGAAATCTGCTGGATACTTATACTCAGCGGCTCAAGGAGCAAGAACTTGCGATTCAAAGTGAGGCTCCGGATAACATCAAGGTCGCAGCCGCTGCAGCTGGTGTGTCACCGGTCGGCCCCCAGCGGACCCGCAATATTTTGGTAGCCTTTCTGCTGTCCTTGGCAGCCGGAGTCGGGCTGGCTTTCCTACTGGATTACCTTGATGATTCAGTCAAAACCTCCGATGACATCGGCCGGCAGCTTGGCTTGCCGACGCTCGCTCTCATCCCGCACTATCTGGGTTCGGAGAAAAGGCGGCTCCGGCTTGCGGCCGACAATGGAAATGGCAGTGGCAATCCAACCAGCCTGATCGCTCTCGAGGATCGTCAATCGCCGATGGCTGAGGCGTATCGCCACCTGCGGACCTCGCTCTTGTTTTCGTCTGCCGGCAAGCCGCCGCAGTCGATCCTAGTGACGTCATCGCAGCCGTCCGAAGGTAAGACGACCACGGCTATCAATACTGCTATCACGCTTGCTCAATCCGATGCCGAAGTGATCATCGTCGATTGCGACCTAAGGCGGCCGCGGCTTCACTCCTATTTCGATCTTGAGAATACTCAGGGGCTGACGAATTATCTCTCGGGCGAACGCAACACGCAGAATCTGATCAAGACTTGCAGAGACCTGCCGAGGCTTAAGATCATTACGAGCGGCCCCATCCCGCCGAACCCGGCCGAGCTGCTTAGCTCCGATGAGATGCGTAACCTGCTGCAATTTCTTCGCGGCAAGTACAAGCACATCATCATCGATTCGCCCCCGGCGATCTCGTTCACCGATGCGGCAATACTTTCGACGCAGGTCGACGGTGTCGTGCTGGTTGCTATGGCTAACAAAAGTTCGCTGCACCTGATGCGGCGGTTCAAGCAACGCTTGGGTACCATCGGCGCAAGAATATACGGAGTTGTGCTAAACGGTATCAAATCCGGTTCGATGGAGTACGAATATTACGGTTCAGGATATTACGACTATTACAAGAAAGGCGACGATGACACCTCAACGCCGCGAATGGAAGACATGCCTGCCATTCACGATACGAAAGGGTAGAGATCCCGTGATATGTGTGTGAATTAGCGGCCGCGAGCATTATGCCTCGGCCGCTTTTTTTGATTCATGGTCTAGGAAGCGGGAAAGTGCTTCACGCCATTCCGGCATCGGGCCGAGACTTGCTTCTGCTTCGCGAACCGACGCCAGCTTCGAACTTACCGGGCGCGGGGCCGGGCGTTTCAGGTCGGCATTCTCCACCGATTCGATAAGGCCCTCGTCCCATCCGCCGAGACGGCACACTTCCTGAGCAAATCCTAGATAGCTTGTTCCCTCACCGGAGTTCGCAGCGTGAAATATTCCCGACCGCCCCGCCTCGGCGAGATCGCGGAGTCGCTTCGCAAGATCACCTGCAAATGTCGGGGTACCGTAAGCATCCCGGATGGCCTTTATTCGCTTCCCGTCCGCCAGAAGGCTGTGCATCAGGCTCAGAAAATTCGTTCCGCCCGAGCCGTAGATCCAACCCGACCGGACGACGATCGCCGACTGTTTCGCCGCTATGGCCCGCTTTTCCCCCTCGTATTTTGACTCGGCATAGACACCCTGCGGGTTAGGCTCATCGTTTTCCGTGTAAAAACCTGGGTTCGCGCCGTCGAACACATAATCGGTGGAGATGATGACCAGCTTCGCCCCAATCTCGCCGCAGCCGATCGCCAGATTCTCGACACCAATTGCATTGGCCGCAAAACATGCTTCTTGATTCGATTCGGCTCCGTCAACATCCGTATAGGCCGCGCAATTGATCACCGCGTCCGGCCTTACTTTTGTCAGACATTCGACAACCGCCTGCCGAGCTGCAATATCCAGCTCGGTCCGAGTCAAAGCCACAACTGCGTCGTCGATCGAACGGCAATATTCGGTGGCCGCACGCGCCACCATTCCATTCGCACCTGTGATCAAGATCTTCATCGTTCTTCCGTTGGCCTATCGAGACGCACCGAGCCGCTCGCCGTACATTCCTTCGTAATAATTGCGATATTCGCCGGTTCGGATCGTCTCTACCCACGACTGATTATGGCGATACCAGTTGATCGTCTTGGCAAGACCTTCTTCCCAGGAAGTCTGCGGCCGCCAGCCGAGTTCATTTTCGGCTTTCGACGGGTCGATGGCATAACGGCGGTCGTGGCCGAGCCGGTCGGTCACGAATTTGATCAAACTGTGCGGTTTGCCAAGCGCATCCAGCAAGGACTTGACCACGTCGATGTTCTCGCGCTCATTTCGTGCACCAATGTTGTAGGCCTCGCCGGACTTTCCCTTCTCATACGCAAGCCAGATGGCCCGGCAATGATCATCAACGTATATCCAATCGCGAACGTTTCGCCCATCGCCATAGACCGGCAGCGGCTCGTCGTTCATTGCATTGGCGATCATCAGCGGTATCAGTTTTTCCGGAAATTGATACGGGCCGTAGTTATTGCCGCACCGCGTTATGACCGCATCAACGCCGTGGGTCTCGCGGGCCGCTCTGACAACGAATTCGGCTGCGGCCTTTGACGCAGCATAAGGCGAGTTTGGCTGAAGCACCGATGCTTCCGTAAAAAATTCGCCGCTGTCGTCGGGCAGGCTTCCCATCACCTCGTCGGTCGAAACCTGAACAAATCGTCCCGCGCCTTTCGCCCTTGCGGCGTCTAGCAAAACCTGTGTCCCGATGATGTTCGTCCGCAAAAATTCGTCAGGCGAATGGATGCTTCGGTCAACGTGCGATTCCGCGGCGAAATTGAAAACCGCATCACAATCGGCAGGCATGGCAGCCAAAACCGCTTCGCGATCACATATGTCGCCCTTTATGAATTTATGGCGGGCTTCGTCAATGCCATCCAGATTGGTAAGATTTCCCGCATACGTCAGCGCGTCAAAATTGACGACCGTACTGTCCGCTGCATCGCCAAGCATCATTCGCACGAACGCCGAACCAATGAATCCGGCACCGCCGGTCACAAAAAAAACTGCCATTTTTATTTCCCGAGAAGCCGAACCTGTTTCAACAATTGGTCGGCATATTTGCGTGGTAAATCTACATTCCTAAATATAAGGCACTCGCCATCTGAACCAGAGTTATCGATTACGATATCGCCCAGCCGCAACATACGCTGCGAGACAGTTGCTCGGACTGTAACGTCCTGAACGCGGGTCAGCGGAATGCTCTGCGTCGTTCTCGAGATCAGTCCTGTATCCATCACGATGTTCGAATCCGTCAGCGTGTAACGCGCCAGCTTTTGTTTAAGGTGATAAAATGCAGGGATCAGCAATAAAGCCATCCCTAGCAGCACGGCGATCCAGATCGAAACGCTTGGGATGAACACGCTGAAAAACGCAACAAGAAAAAACGCCGCAATGACCGCTGCCAGATAGCCTGCTTTAACAAACTTCAAGGTCGGCGTGATCGAAAACACCTCCGCCTCGTCGTCATCACCGGCCAGAGAAGAATCTCCGCGGCGGGCAACCCGTGTCTCATCTTCCGGCTCCAGCATCTCGCCGCATTTTTTACAGTAGATCGAATCGTCTGTATTTTCGCTGCCGCATTTTCTGCAGAACATAGGGCTTAGTTTAAATACTTACTGCCGAACTGCAAACCGAAAATAAAAAAAGCGGCCGGGAGATGTCGGCCGCAAGCGTGGAGAATTTTCGGAGGTGCCAGGGGAACTTATTGATTTACAAGTATCATCTTGCCGTCCGATGTTCGGAATGCAATCGGCGACGGTTCGTATACCGAAAGAGGACGAGATTCTTTCTGTTCGACCTTGGCGACCTGAGTCCCGGAAGACCTGACATTGTCGACATATTTGGGGTCTGAGATACTGTTATAACGACTGGAAATGCGCCGCACGTATTCCTGCGTTTCGCGGAACGGTGGAACGTTGCGGCCGTATCGCAGCACCGCGCCTTCGCCCGCATTGTAACCCGCTAAGGCAAGCACAACGTCCTGGCCAAAGAAATCCAGAAGCCAACGCATATATTTCACGCCGGCGTCGACGTTTTGCTTTGGGTCGTAGATCTTCGTGACACCAAACCGACGTGCCGTCGCAGGCATTAACTGCATAAGGCCGCTTGCGCCTTTATGCGATGTCGCTTTTATCTTGAATCCCGATTCCTGATGCATTTGAGCATAGATCAATAGTGGGTCGATGCGATACTTAAGGCTCGATTCGACGATATACTTGTCGTGCATCGGATTACCGGTCGTAAAACCTTTTAGATTCGTTCCCGAACCCATGACCAACCGGGTCCGTGAATATTTCAGATTCGAAACGCGTGAGGTCGATGCGGTTTTTTTGACCGCGGGAGCATCTACGGTGATCGTAACCCAGCGTCCGTTCCGCCGAACGCGGCGTGTTTCTTTTTTCGCTGTGCTTGCCTCAGCGGCAGGCGGCGGGGGCGGTGCATAGACCGGAACGCCTTGTGAACGATCAAAATTGTCGAACCCCCGGGGTCCTGACTGCGAAGAAACGACGGTCGTAAGAATGAGAGAGATCAAAAAGAAAATTAGGGCTTTTGTCATTTCGCAATATCCTGAAGGGAGTGGGCACTGAGGTGGTGAGAAGACGTCAGCGTCTGCTAAAAAGCTATTGGGTGTTGATGGTGTAACAACGGTGTTAAACCATTACAACTAGATTAGCACAAAAATGACGGCCGTTAAAAGTAAAATCGTTCGAATTGTTTTTCCGCCCGGGGAAGTTGGGATATCTTTAGCTTAATGCTTTATTTGTCGCAAATGCTCGGCCGGCCGATCTACGACGCTCGTAACGAGAAGATCGCCTCGATACGAGACGTTCTCGTCCGATACGGCAGCGAGGACTATCCGCCGGTGATCGGCGTGGTCGCGAGGTTTCAGCGGCGCAATTTCTTTATTCCGCAGCGTAATATCGCCGCCCTTGGCGAGAACGGTGTTCAGATGAGTTCGGCCAAGCTGGACCTAACGCCATTCGAACGCCGCGAAGGCGAAGTTTTGCTCGCCAAAGACGTGCTGGATAATCAGTTGATCGACGTTGACGGGAAGCGCGTCGTTCGTGTGAACGACGTTCAGCTCATATCGACGGGCGACAAGTGGCGGGTTTCCGGGGCCGATGTCAGCTTTCAGGGATTTCTGCGACGTCTAATGCCAAAAGGCTTTTATGGCAGCGACCGCATCGTGGAGGTGCTTGATTGGGCAGACGTGGGCTATTTGGCCACCGACACGGCGACCGCGACCGTCCAGCTAAAATCTTCGAAGGACAAGCTTTCGCGGCTCCATCCGGTTGAGATCGCGCAGCTCGCCGAAACGCTCTCACCGATCCACCGAACCGAGGTCGTCGAAAGCCTTGACGACGAAGTAGCAGCCGACACGCTAGAAGAAATGTCGACCGAGGCACAGGCCCGTATCCTTGAGATCATTGACCGCGAACGCGCCGCCGACCTGCTCGAAGAAATGTCGCCCGATGACGCTGTCGATGTGCTCGGTGAACTCTCAGACGAAAAGGCCAAGGAGCTTTTCGATCTGATGGAGGTCGACGAACGGGCGGACGTCGAGGAGCTAATGCGTTTCGAGCACGACACGGCGGGCGGGCTTATGACCACTGAATTCGTTGTGTTTCCTCAGGACCTTACGGTCGGCGAGGCTATCGCCCGCCTTCGCGAGATGGCCGAGACGCCGAACATGATCTACTACCTTTACGTCGTCGATGTCGAGGGATCATGGAAGCTGCGGGGATTGCTCAGCCTGCGGAGCCTGATCCTTTCGGACCCGTCGGTAATGCTTCGCGACGTGATGAGGACGGATTTTCGTTCTGCCCATCCCGACGATTCGGCCGAGGACGTCGCCAGCATCATCTCAGAATACAATCTGCTTGCCCTTCCGGTCATTGATGACGAGGGCGACATCGCGGGCATTGTCACTGTTGACGATGCGATGGAGATCTTGCTCCCTCGGGGTATCCATCGCCGCGTTCCGCGTGTTTTCAGGTAGATCGCGGCGAACGGGGAATAATCTCGCACCGAACATGAATCTTTATTTTGACGGTAAACGAAACCTTGTGCGTCAGGCATCGTAAACTATCACAGCAAAAAAAGTTGTTCGGAAATTGGCTGTTTGATACAATCAAGTCACAATTATCAATAAAGGAGTGAAAATATGAGGCGAAAAAGCTTAGTTTTTGTAGCACTTTTATCTCTCGTTGCATTCATGTCCGGACCGTCTGTAGAAGCAAACGGGATCGAGATAGGTGCAAAGATCGAGAATTTCAAGATGATGGGCACGGACGGCAAGGAACATTCCTTGAACGACCTTAAGGGAAAAAACGGCGCTGTCGTGATCTTTCTTTCTGCCCAGTGTCCGGTAGTTAAGGCTTACATTTCGCGGATCGATGAGCTTGCGGCGGAATATAAGGCGAAAGGCATTAACTTCATCGGCATCAACTCCAACAATCGTGGTGCGGAATCGCTCGAATGGGTGACCTCGGATGCCGCCGAGAATTTCAAGTTCCCGATGCTCATCGACACCGACAACAAACTTGCCGATCAGTTCGGCGCTACGGTTACGCCGGAGGCCTTCTACTTCGATAACGAGAATGTCCTGAAGTATCACGGTGCGATCGACAACGACCGCTCAGGCAAGAACATTCAGGATCGTTATCTGAAGACGGCGTTTGATTCGGCCCTCACGGGCAGCGCTATCGAACGTACGAAGACGAACGCGTTCGGCTGCAGCATCAAGCGTGTCGGAATGGCCGGAAAGTAAATGTAATCGATGTTTTTACCTAACCTCCAAACAGCGAGAGCCGTCCTTTTCGGATGGCTCTTCGTTCTAGTAACTGCGGTCACGGTTTCTGCCCAGCAGGGCACCGCCGCCAATGGCTCGGTCGCTACGGCAAAACCGCCGGTGATCACCAAGATCGACGAAAAACGCCTGGCCGAGCTACTCAAACCGCAAGGCAAGCCGCTCCTCATCAACTTTTGGGCGACGTGGTGCGTTCCGTGTGTCGAGGAATTCCCTGACCTCGTCAAGATTGATAAGGAATACAGAGGAAAGATCGACTTCATTACCATCTCGCTGGATTTTGAAGAAGAGATAGATACTACAGTTCCCAAATTTCTGGCCGATATGAAGGCCGAAATGCCGGCGTACCTGTTGATCACCCCGGACGAGACCGCTGCGATCGCCTCGGTCGCAAAAGACTGGGCCGGCGGGCTTCCCTTCACCATTTTGTTTGCCCGGGACGGCTCCGTCGCATATCAGCGCCAAGGGCTGATCAAACACGATGTCGTGACTTCCGAGATCGATAAGCTGCTGCCCGCGGCACTATCGCAGTAAACTCAAAAGCTGTCAAAATGAAATTGACAGCTTTTTCGATTCATGTTAGTTTCATCGATGCAACGATCATTCAGAAGGAGGATTTATGTTTAGAAAGATCGAAGATTTTACAAAAGCGTGGGAATACGAGACCGAAGCGACCGTTAATATGTTTAATGCCTTAACTGACGCTTCACTTGATCAGAAGGTGGCACCCGACGGCCGTACGTTGGGCTATCTCGCCTGGCATCTTGCACACACACCTCGCGAAATGTTTGGCTTGACCGGCCTGGAGGTCGATGGCCCGGAACCCAACGAATCCGCACCCGCAACCGTCGCCGAGATCTCTGAGGCATTCGGCAAAGCAGCTTCGTCTGTTGCCGAAGTCATCCCTGCAAACTGGAACGACGAAACTTTGCTGGAAACAGACGCGATGTATGGCGAAACGTGGGCGCGGGGCATCACACTATTTTATCTCATCGCCCATCACGCACATCATCGCGGCCAGATGACGGTGCTTATGCGTCAAGCAGGCTTGCCAGTCCCCGGAGTCTACGGCCCCGCGAAAGAAGAGTGGGCTGCCATGGGAGCCCCGGCGATGCCCTAGCCTAGGCTGAAACCTGAATATTAGATTTTTCATATGAGTTTATCGGCAGCCGTTTGAAAAAACTGCTCTGACCGCATAAACTCATTTGTTTATTTTAGCCTTATATTTTTGCTCTGAGTATTGACCAATGACCGACATCACGCCTGAAGTAATCGACCAACACGGCCTCTCACCCGACGAATACGAAAAGATCGTTTCCATAATGGGCCGCGAGCCTAATTTGACCGAACTCGGCGTTTTCAGCGTGATGTGGTCGGAACATTGTTCCTACAAATCGTCACGCGTTCACCTCAAACGCCTTCCGACGAGCGGGCCGCGCGTCATCGTCCCGCCCGGCGAGAATGCCGGCGTCGTGGATATTGGCGACGACTGGTGTGTTGCCTTCAAGGTCGAATCGCACAATCACCCGAGCTTTATCGAACCGTTTCAAGGAGCCGCGACCGGTGTGGGCGGCATTCTTCGCGATGTTTTCACGATGGGAGCCCGCCCGATCGCTGCGATGAACTCGCTCCGCTTCGGGCCGCTCGATCATCCCAAACACGGCAACCGCAACCGGTCCATCCTTAAAGGCTGTGTGGAAGGCATCGGGCATTACGGCAATTGCTTCGGTGTGCCGACGGTCGGCGGCGAGGTCGTATTTGACGAAAGCTATTCGCTCAATCCGCTGGTCAACGCCTTCGCTCTCGGCATCGTCCGCAAGGATCAGATCTTTTTCGGTAAGGCGTCCGGCATCGGCAATCCGGTGCTCTACGCCGGAGCAAAGACGGGCCGCGACGGTATCCACGGCGCAACGATGGCGTCCGCGGAGTTCGATGACGAAGCCCTCGAAAAGCGTCCAACCGTCCAGGTCGGTGATCCGTTCCTCGAAAAGCTTTTGCTCGAAGCCTGCCTTGAGGCAATGCGTAGCGGCGCGATCGAAGGAATTCAGGACATGGGAGCGGCCGGGCTCACATCGTCATCCGTCGAAATGGCAGCCCGTGCCGGAACGGGCCTCGAGCTTGATCTAACGCTCGTTCCGCAACGTGAGACCGGCATGACGGCCTACGAAATGCTGCTCTCGGAATCGCAGGAGCGGATGCTGATCGTCGCGCGCAAGGGCCGCGAAAAGCAGGTGGTCGACATTTTCAACAAATGGGACCTCGACGCCGTCGTCATCGGCCGCGTCGTAGAAGGCGACCGGCTCAAGATCGTGCACAACGGCGTGCTCGAAGCCGATATGCCGGTGATGGCGCTCACGGACGAAGCCCCGAAATACAACCGCCCGATGGCGGATTCGCCGGCGACACGCACTAGCAGCGAAGTGGCTCCCGCTTACAACTCAAGACTCAAGACCTCGGACTATAACTCCGCATTGCGCAACTTGCTCGCCTCGCCCACCATCGCGTCGAAGCACTGGGTTTACGAACAATATGACACGATGGTCCGAACGAACACCGCCGTGCTTCCGGGTGCGGATGCGGCCGTCATTCGGGTAAAAGAAACGCGGCGGGCGATCGCTATGTGTCTTGACGGACCCGGACGTTTCGTTGGCGTTGATGCAAAAGAAGGAGCGAAGCTGGCCGTCGCCGAGGCCGCCCGCAACGTCGTCTGCGTTGGAGCCAAGCCGATCGCCGTCACCAACTGCCTCAACTTTGCCTCTCCCCAACGCCACGAAGTGATGCGATCGTTCTCGGATGTCGTTGACGGCATGGCCGAGGCCTGCGAAGCATTTGAGACGCCGGTCGTTTCGGGCAATGTGTCGTTCTACAACGAGACGGACGGTCGCGGGATCCTTCCCACACCGACGATCGGAATGGTCGGACTGATCGACGACACCCGAAAGCTCATCACGCAAGGCTTCAAAACCGATGGAGACCTCATCGCCGTGATCGGCAAAACTAACAATGACCTTTCTGTCAGCGAATTTGCGTACACTATCGCGGGAGTGACGACCGACGAGATGATCGCCGGCGGAGCGGTCCCGCAGATCGACCTCACCCTCGAACGCTCCGTCCAGGACGCGTGCCTCGCTCTGGCCGACGCCGAACTTCTAAGCTCTGCTCACGACTGCTCTGAAGGCGGCCTTGCCGTTGCCTTAGCCGAGAGCTGCTTTTCGTCGCTTAACCGCGAAGCCTGCGGCGCAGCGATCGAAATAAACTCAGGCGGC
>JBBQTV010000125.1:0-11064 GCA_038212935.1 Pyrinomonadales bacterium
GTGTCCACTGCGACGATCTTGTTTTCCTCGTGGTCATACTTCTTATTCATCGGAGTACTGACCGCAACGTAAAGAAATCTTCCGTCTGGGCTTATACGTATGCCGCGGGGCCGCGACCCGACAACGATCTTGTCAATTAGCTCGTCGGAGCCGCTATCGATAACGCTGATGGTGCCGCCGCGCTCATTAGTTACGTAGATCAGCGGCGCGCCGGTATGCTTCGAGCAACCTATCGAGATGAGCGCGATCGACAAAAGAAACAGTCGTAAAGGCAAGCGTGTATTTATCATTTTAATCATAGGTGTGGACAGGTTCGTTCTGCGGTGCCGAACTAACTTCGCGGTCATTCATTCTTTCTTTCCAGATCTCGATCAATGAAACAGTCAATGCAAGAACCAGCGGGCCGAGGATGATCCCAACAGCCCCGAAGGTCAGGATGCCGCCGAAGAACGCAATGAAGACAAGGAGCGTGTGCAAATGGAGCCGATTGCTGACCAGTGCCGAATAAAGAAGATAATTAAGTATCGTCATGACCAAAATACCCCACCCGATCAAAACGATTCCCTTGAACCATTCGCCCTGAAACATCAAATAGACTGAAGCCGGAACCCAGACTGCCCACGTTCCGATCGCCGGCATTAAACCGAAGACCGCCATCACAAAGCCCCAGAGAACGGGTGCCGGCAGGTCTAGCATCCAAAACATAAGCCCGCCAAAAACTCCCTGACAGACTGCCATCAGGATCTCGCCGAAAAACGTAGCGAAAAGGGTGTCTCTAGCGCGGGTCATGATGATACTAGTTTCCTTTTCGTCTAAAGGGATCAGCCGCCGTGCGCCCTTAACGAAAAGATCGTGATCGCGGAAAAAGAAGAATAGGGCGAAGAACATTATCAGAAGCTGAAACACGGCCCAGATCGAACCCGTCAAAAATCCCGACACGACTCCGGGAATATAGTCAGAGGCTTGCTCTACTGTGGACCGCAGATCGATCTCACGTTCGAGCCAGCGAAGCGCTGTTCCGCTATATTGGTTCTGCTCAATCTGCGCCCGCCATTCGCCATTATCAAGCTGGCCGCGGACATATTCGGCATTTCGCCAGACCTCTTGAGACAATTCTTGAGACAGCAAAATAACCGGAACTACGATCCCGACAGCGACCGCCACTGTCATCAATCCGGCGGACAGGTTAGGGTGGCGAATGTAATCCTCGATGCTCTTGTAGACAGGAAAGGCCAATACAGCAAGGGTAATTGCCCACACAATAGAGAACAAGAACGGCAACAGGATCAGATAACAAAGATACAGCGTCACCGCCGTCGCGGCGATCAGGACGATCGTGAGTATCTGTTTACGGTCAAGCCATTCCTTCCTACTGATAGTGCAGCCTCCAAAAGATAAATGCTCGCCGCGGACGAAGTTGCGCCTTTATCAACCCGCTTAGGTGACGGAATTCCAAATATCCGCTCCGTTAGCTAGAATGCGGCTGCCCCGGCTTCGGCTACCGCTTGGTCCTGGGCGCCCATTCCGCCGGAAACGCCGATCGCCCCGACGACCTTCTCTCCGCTTTTGAGGGGAATCCCGCCCGCGAAGATCATTACTTTTCCAGCGTTGGACGCGTGAATTCCGAAAAACTGATCGCCGGATTGGCTCAGGTCTGCCAGCTCCTTGGTAGATATGTCAAAGGCACGCGCGGTCCAGGCTTTTTTGTAAGCGATGTCGACGCTTCCGAGCCACGCCTCGTCCATCCGGATCTGGGCGACAAGGTTTCCCCCATGGTCAACAACCGAAATATTCATCGGCTGCCCGATGTCCTCAGCTTTTTCTTTCGCCGCATTTATGATCAAGAGTGCTTTTTCTAATGTCATCATTGTGCAAATTCTCCTCTTTCTGTTCGAGTCAACGTGATAATCATTCAACTTCTGCGAGTCCGACGAGAATATTACTTGCCGCGGTCCTCGTCTGTCCGCTACATTACCTAAAGTTGACGGTCAGCCTTCCGCCTACAAGCCGCGGATGCCCAAAATGGGTTCCTTCGAAAGGGCTGCCGAAGTTGTAAGCGAACCGTCGATCGAAAATATTTCGAACGTTCAGTTCGAGCCGCATGCTGGTTCTTTCCCGCCTCAGAAAGTTGATGCCCGCCTGAAGATCAAATACCGTCCACGGCCGGACGCGTTCGCGTTCGAAATTGACCAGATCCGCCCCCGGCATGTTCATTAGATCGGCAAGCCTTTCGTCTTCGACCTCAAGTGGAACGCCCGATTCGTGTCGTCCGCCAACAGTAACGAACCAGCCCTTGCGTCTTTGGTTGTAAGTGACGGCAAACGAGCCAACATTGCGCTGGTCGTGATCGGGAACAAATCGAGTTCCAGGGCCGATCTCGATGAATTCATCGGTCAAGAATAGACCGCCGTTGATCGGGCCTGTTTGAAGTATCCGGCTGTTCGTATAGCTTAGATAGCCCGAAAACCCGGCCCGTTCGGCGATATCGAGCCTCACGTCCAGGCCACGCGAGAAACCTTTGTTGACGCTATTTTGAAAGACCAGCGTAGTATTAAAAAAGGTGTTAGGATCGCTGAAGTCGCGGAAATTTCGCCACCAGTATACGACATCAAGCCGCCCGAGATTCCACAGCCGCTGCGAAGCTCCGACCTCATAGGCCGACACCCGTTCGGGCAAGACGCGTTCGCCGCCATCGGTCTCATCAAGAAAGGGCGAAAGGGCGCGCGCCTGTTCAGAATCTGACAGAAGAAGATTCTCCAACTGCGGCGGTTGGAAAAGACGGTTGAATGAAGCTCGAAACACCGTCTGCGTCTGCGGCACAAAATATGCAAATCCGATGCGGGGGCTGATCTGCGACTCGGCTACGGGCAGGTTCGTCCGTTCGAATCGCACGCCTGCGCTGACGGTAAGATTGCGGATCGGCGAAAACTGATCCTGAACGAACGCCGCAAAATAACTTCCTTTACGCGAATCGGCGAAGACGAAGGGATTGTCGGGTGTGAAGGCCTGCGCCGCATCGCTGATCTCGCGGTCTTCGGCAAGATCGAGATCCGTTATGACGAAGCTGAAAAACTCACGGACGTTTATGCGCGTCGCCTCGAAGCCGGCTTTCACGGCGTGGCCCCGGGCAAAGTAGCTTATGCTTCCTATCACGCCTGTGCGCGACTGCTCGCGGTCCTGCCAGGCGGAGATCGGGACATCGAACTCGCTCGGGAAGAGATCGCTTTCATAACCGCGACGAAACAAGATCAGATTGGTTGCGGTCGAGGTGTTCCATGCTCTCTGCCAGGAAACCGACACATTGTTGTCACGCAGTTCCTGACGCTGTCTCTGGCCGTTCTGTTCCTGGATCTCGTCATTCGGGACGTGCAGATCCGATCCATTAAATCCGAAGTCGAAAAATAGGAAATCCTTCTGGCCGGGTTGCCAGTCAAGGCGTAAGCCGGAATTCCAGCGGTTTCCGCGGTTGTTAAAATTGCGCTCATCGACCGGATCGAGAAACCGGTCTGAACGGCTTGCAGCCCCAGACGCGAAGAACCCAAATCTCTTTTTCCATCCGTAGCCGATCGCTGCCGCGGCATCGGCAGTTCGGAAATTTCCGCCGCTGGCCGTGAACTCGCCTCCGAGACGCTCGTCGATGCCCGATTTAGGTTGAATGATCGCGATCGCACCGCTTCGCCCGCCAAATTCAGCGGGGAAATTGCCGGTAAGGACCTGAACCGACCGGATCGTTCCGATGTCGAAACTACTTGCGGAAACCGCGTCGATGCGGTCGGTTGTAGGTACGCCGCCGGAAACGAATAGAATGCCGTCTTCGACGCCGCGCACGCTAAGCAATCCGTTGTGTTGAGTCGTTATCCCGGGCACGGTCGCGATGAACCTTTGCAATGCGTGGCTGCGTACGACGTTCGGGATCGCCTGAAGGCGCTCCTCCGATAGAAGCACTTCGCTTCTCGATTCATCCGGATCCAGGAGTGCCGTACCGGGTTCCTCTATCTCGACGACCGAAGTAAGACCTGAGATCGGAAGCCGGAAATCCCGCCGCACCGGAACATTGGAACCGACCCTCAGCTGTCCGGCCGCCGTATCGAAACCAGCTGCCGTCACGCGAAGTTCATAAATATCGAAGGGAACGTTGTTGAACGCGAACTTTCCGTTGCCATCTGTCACCGAGGTTGCATGATATCCCGTCAAAGTATTGCGAAGAATGATCTCTGCGCCCGGAATGAGAGCGTTATTCGTGTCACTTACCTCGCCGCGAACGGTCCCGATCTGGACTTGAGCAACTACTAAAGACGAAAAACAGATCGATAAGATCGCCGGGAAAAAGATGTAACCGAAGAACTGCACAAGGCGATTGACTGAATAAGATCGATCGTAATGTTTCATGTTTTCCTCCTTGAATGCTCTGACATATCTGGATCGCAACTCATCTCATCTCAACGTGTACAGAAAGGCTGTAATGTCGCGCCCTTCCTGTTCCGAAATATCCATCTGCGGCATCGCCGTCTGCGGGTCGATCTCTTTCGGAAAGCGAACCCACCGGATCATGTTCTCCGGCGTGTTCTGGACCCTTCCCGCCAGATAGACCCGGCTGCCGATCCTGTCGAGCGGAGGGCCGACCAAACCGTCCGCGCCGCGGATGCCGGGAATCGTGTGACACGTCGCACAGCCGTGAGCTCGGATCGCGTGAACGCCTCTGTCGGGGTCGCCGCCAGTGATCTGTCTTATGTCATGATCGATCCCTTGATCGCACGATGAGGCAGTGAAAAATAGCGCGGCCGAGGCAGAAACCAGCATCAGCTTCGCTGTTTGTATCGATCGGTACTTTCTAAACATTCTCGCCTCTCTCGATAAGTTTTAGGGCTGACCGCATTTTGTTTTCATTGCGAGCCGCTCGCTCTTCGGCTTCGCGCATCCAACCGGCGAGCAGTGCAAGGGCGGCGATCGTGTAGAGCACGCCTGCGGGGATCCACATGATCAGGCCGCCTAATTGCTGGTCTTCGAGCGCGGTAAGTCCGAATGCGGGCGCGGTCTCGGCATACGCCGGATAGATAACCGCCGTCGCAAAAGTCAGTAATGCCCCGAGCAGGCCGCTGTGCGCCGCAGTGCTGAAAACATACAAAACGCCTGCGCCGTAACCGAGGATTCCCTGGGCGCCGTGGATCAAAGCCCACCAGAAAAGCAGCGCCGACAATAGAAAGCTTGCATGCTGTACAAAGTGTATAAAGTCGCTTCGCAAAGTCGCCTGAAAAAGCAGAGGCAGATGCCAGATCCACAGCACGACCAGATGTATCGCCCACGCGGCCAGCGGATTTGATATTTTCCGCCAGATACCGCGGAACCAATTTGCTTTGCTGGTTTCGCCGATGCGGTGCCGCCAACCGATAGGGAAGGCCCACAAATATGCGATCAGCGGCCTGCCGAGGACAAGCAGGGGCGCGCTGACCAGCATCAGGATCTCGTGCTGCGTCATGTGCGCAGAAAATAAAACCTCGCCGAGCGGATGAAGTGGCGACAGAAGAGCAATGAAAAGCGAAATCCATCCTGCCGCGAAAGCAAGCGCTTCCCAGCGGCGAATTCCTTTTCCGCCCGACGCCGTACGCCACAAACGTCGAACGCCGAGAACGTAAAGGAATGCCGAGAGAGTGAGCAGGATGATAGTCAATGGGTCCTTCCCCCAGTATTGCCAGACCTCGCTAAAGTCATGCGGCCTCTCGCCATGTGCCAAGGCGTTCGCAGAAATGGCGAACATAAAGAAGATCAAAAGACCCTTTTGTGAAATTCTGCATTTCCTCATCTGCCTACACACGCGCCTACGATCCAATTCGGTATTTCCTGCGCAATGATGGCAGCAAAAAACAAGGCACTTAGTACCAGCCCGCTGACCGCCATAAATCTCGTTCGATTGGTCTCATCGCTCTTATCGTCTGCATACTCAGTTCCCACTTTTTCCCACGACCGCCACGCCAGAAAAGCTCCGAATACACACATGGCTAGCGAAACGACCGTTATAAGCGTAATGACGAACGAATTGCCGCTCCGGCAAACCCAATAGACCAACCCGTAAGCAACGGAAAGCTGTAAGAAATAAGGCGCGGGAGCGATCAAGATCCCGCCCCAGAGCGCAAGCAGGTTGACCTCCTCTGCTTTGCTTATTTCTCTGATCGTTTTTGCTTTCTCTTCGCTCATATAAATTCTTTGACGGCTTCGATGACGCCGAGATCTCAAAACAGTCTGGGTGACCAGTAAAGCACCAGATACAATGGCAGCCAGACGACAACGACGAAGTGCCAATAGATGCCATTGACGGTGACCCCGAGATGCCTGCGTTCGTTGAAGTAACCACGCCACGCGAGATACGTCACAAAGATCGTCTTCAGAACCAGCGATACGACGTGCGTCGAGTGAAATGCCACAATTGCCCAGACGACCGAACCATATGCATGCGAATCCCAGCTGTATTCAACGTTGCTGTACTCTATATACTTCAGGATCAGAAATACCGCAGCCAGCAAAATACTGAAGATCAGGAACCACTTTAGAGTCGTGTTATCGCCCTTCTCACTAGCGCTATCCGCCTTGTGCATCGTGTAGCTGCTCGAAAAAAGGAAAAGACTCGAGATGGTCGGCAGCAGTAGGTCCGGAGTCTTCACTCCTGCGGGCGGTATCTCCGGATAGCTCAGATTTAGATAAAAGTAACTGGCGATCAGACTGGCAAAAACCGTCGTTTCGATCAGGATGATTCCCCAGAAGCCCCACCACAGTGGGGCTTCGTCGTGGTAGTTGAAGTGCGAAAGATGCCGCACGTCGTACGCCACTTTCATCGGGAGGTCTTTTGCTTCAACGGCCATCTGCAGTGTCCTCCTCGTTTTTTTCTGCATCACGGCGATTCGCTGCCTCGCTTTCTTCTTCCGTATTCCATGGCGGAGTGCGTTCGTCTTCGCTCGGATAATTCCAATAAACGATTATGAAAAAGCTCAGAAAGAATCCGATGGCGAGCCACCAGAGGCTGAACAGGAATCCAATAAACGCAACGCCGACCGCTCCGGCGAGCATCAACGGAGCGTAGGACGGCCTCGCAAGATTGGAAAGCGCCTGCGGGCGTGCGTCCATCAGGGTTGTCGTTACGACCTGACGCACGTCTTCCCGCACGCCGGTCACTATCGGGCGTACGCCATCACGTTTCATGTCCCACATCGGGTGAAGTCCGTGAACAGCAGGCATCGGACTGTGGTTGTAACCCGGCGGGGGCGACGGTGTCGCCCATTCAAGCGTGTCCGCATCCCACGGATTTTCCCCGGCGAGGGCACCGAACTTAAAGCTCAAAAGGGCGTTCAGGACCGTGACCAAAACCCCGACGCCAAGGGTCAGAGCACCGACCGTCGCGAGAAGGTTCAGGTCATTCCATCCGAGCCCGTCAATATACGTATAGACCCGCCTCGGCATTCCCATCAGGCCGAGGTTGTGCATCGGAAAGAAAGCGGCATTGAAGCCGATGAACATAAGCGCGAAGCTCAGTTTGCCTGCCGTTTCGTTGAGCATCGTGCCAAAGAGCTTGGGGAACCAATAGTAGAGCCCGCCGAATAGAGGAAAGACAGCACCGCCGATCAAAACATAGTGAAAGTGAGCGACGATAAAGTACGTGTCGTGTACCTGGGCGTCAAACGGAACCGACGCGATCATCACGCCCGTCAATCCACCCAGAATAAATATGAAAAAGAAACCGAGAACGAAAAGAAGAGGCGTTTTGAAAACGGGCCGGCCGCCCCAGAGCGTGGCGATCCAACAAAAGATCTGCACACCGGAAGGAATTGCGATCATTGCGCTTGCGGCCGTGAAAAAGCTTAAGCCAAGTTGCGGCAGCCCGGTCGTATACATGTGGTGAACCCAGAGTGCAAAGCCAAGAAAACCGGTCGCCACGATCGATAGAACAAGAGCTGTATACCCGTAGACCGGACGGCGAGCGAACGTTGTCACGATCGAGGAAATGATGCCGAGAGCGGGAATAAAGATGATGTAAACTTCCGGGTGCCCGAAAAACCAGAAAAGGTGCTGCCACAAAAGCGGGCCCTGGCCGGCGGGTGAGAGCGTTTCAAAAAAGTGTGTTCCGACCGAGCGGTCGAATGCGAGAAACATACTGCCGACCATTACTACCGGCATCGCGAAAATTATCATGAAGCCGGTAACCAGCAGTGACCAAACGTAAAGAGGCATCCGGTTTAGCGACATTCCAGGCGCACGCTGCTTGAATATCGTAACGACGATCTCCACTGCCGCAACGAGTGCCGCGATCTCGATAAAAGTAATGAGCATTGCGTAAATATTGATACGCATGCCGGGCGAATATTCGAGATTGGCTAGCGGCGGATAATTGAACCACCCCGCGTCAGGTGCAATGCCTAAAAAGAGTGCAACATACAGCGTGATCCCCCCGAGAAGGTACACGTAGTAGCCGAACGCGTTCAGGCGTGGAAAGGCCATGTCGCGAGTGCCAATCATCAGAGGTACAAGAAATGCCCCCAAGCCCTCCATTACCGGTACGGCGAAGAGAAACATCATAGTGATGCCGTGCATCGTAAAGATCTGGTTATACAGGTCGGGGTCGAGGATCCGCATCTCCGGTTGGGCAAGCTGCAGCCGCATCAGTAGCCCGAGGATCCCGGCGATCAGGAAAAAACAGAAGGCCGTCACAACATAACGCCGGCCGATATAGGTGGCGTTCACGATCTTGAACCAGCCGAGAAAGCCTCCGGGTGGATTCCATGTCTCCTCGAGAAGGTCAACGTCTTCAACGTGTCGAGCGTCGTCGACATACTTGGTATCGTGATGACTTTCCTGTTCGAATAAGCTCTCTGACAATCCTTGTATCTCCTCCTTCGTTTATTTCAAATGTTCGAGATAGGCGATCAATGCTTCTAGTTCTTCATTGCTCAAATACAAATTTGGCATTCGAGAACCCGGCTTAATGCTTTGCGGGTTCGATAGCCAGCCTGCCAGATGTCCGCGGGTATTTGGCAGAGTGCCGGCGGCGAGTGTCCGTCGGCTGCCGACATGGGTCAGGTCAGGAGCAACTTCGGCAAGCGCGGTCGTTCCGCGAACGGTGTGGCACATCGTGCACGAAGCCGTCTGGAAAATGTCCCGCCCTCGTACTTGCTCGGGAGTCACGGGCTCGCGGGCTGGCTGAGTTTCGCGTTCGAGCCAGGCGTAGAATTCTTCTTCCGGTTCAGAGATGACGACGAAACTCATCTTTGCATGCTGAAGGCCGCAGAATTCGGCGCACTGGCCGCGATAGACACCGGCTTCGGTCGCCGTGACCCACGTGTAATTTTTGCGTCCGGGAATTAGGTCGGTCTTGCCTTGGAAATTCGGCATCCAGAAACTGTGGATGACATCGCGCGATTGGAGCACGAACTTCACCGGGACGCCGACCGGAAGATGGATCTCGTTCGCTGTTCTGACATCCAGGTGCCGGCCTTCGACCTTATAGCGGACATCCCACCACCATTGATGGCCGACGATCTCGATCGTGATCGGAACGTCTGACGGCACTCCTGCCGTATAACGCCCGACAAAAACGCTGTAGCCGATAAAGATAAACAGCACTACGATCGGAATGATCACGCCGCCGATCAAAACCATGTTTCGCTTCTGCGGTTCGGAGAGCTCGGTAGGTTCTCCGTCCTTTGAGCCGCGAACGACCGCTGCTGCGAGCAGAACCATCACGATCAACAAAACGATGGTAAACACCGAAAGCATGACCCACCATAGAACGGCGATCCGTGCCGCCTGCGAGCTTTTCGGATTCAGCGCTGATTGGATCCCCGCATCGGAACACCCGAAAAATACGGCGGCGATGAGGCAAACGAAGACCATCACTGCGATCTTTTTTGCCCGGATTGTTTTTGCACCACGGTTCATAGATCTATGGGTCCTGCTCCTTCTTTTCTCCTACGCCTGGCTGCTCTTTTTGTACTTCCTTGATCGGCTTTTGCTCATCCGGCTTTCTCGGGAACGGTGTTGGTGTCGGTTGCCCTGTTCCAAGGCCGCTTAGTGAACGCACGTACGCGACGATCGGCGGGATGTGTGCGGCGGGGATTCTGCCGCCGTACGCAGGCATTCCTTGCGGCCGTCCGTTGATGATCGCATCGGCGATCACCTGGGGTTCTTTTCCGTAGATCCAATCGTCGTCCATTAAAGCCGGCCCTATCCCACCGCCGCCGTTGAAATGGCATCCGGCGCAGTTATACCAGCCGTAAAGCCTTTTTCCTTCCGCAAGAACTGCCTCATTTACCTCGATATCGAGTGATGGACGCGGCTCGCCCTGTCCGGGCTGTAATTCGCTTTGCCGTGCCATCGGCGCGCCCGGCCCGTAAAGCGGCGATTCTTGTACTCTTAAACGTTCGTCCTGACAGGCGTTCAGGAACAGCGGAGAGGCCAAGATCAAACCCGCGGTTGTTAATTTAAGTTTCTTTAGCACATAACCTCCTTGCTTATCGGAAGATCGGCTGTCGTTCCGGCGATTCAACGCATGGCCCTCTGCGGCGCCGGTGCGTCCGGCACACCATACTCACGAAGGATCCCTTGCACGTCCTCCTTCCTGCGGTCCAACGCCTGTTCGAGCTTCATCAAATACTCTTCTTCGCCGCGCCGGACGCCGAGAGATATTTCAAAGACCATCGGCAGATACGGCAGGTCGAATTGCGGCGAAACCGGTACGATCTCCAGCGGCATCTTTTCCCGTTTTGCATAATATGCGGCAAGCGGCCCCCATGCGATTGCTACATCGATCTCGTCATTCGAAACGGCTTTGATCAATCTTGAGGGCGGCGAATCTTCTTTATAGTCGCCATAGACGGTGTAGCCGACGATGTTGTCGCGGATCCCGCGCTTAATCAGCGCGTGAACGGGCGGAGCGTTGGCATTGTCGTCGCCGATCAGATGTGCGCCAATGCGGATATCTTTCAATATCTCATCGTCAAGTGATCGGATGTTCAGTCCTTTGTCCTTTTTATAAATAAAGACATAGGTCGAGCGGTAGTACGGACGCGAGGTCAGAGCGAG
>JBBQTV010000126.1:0-11057 GCA_038212935.1 Pyrinomonadales bacterium
ATCCTAAGATGTTTTAATAATGCTATGGTATCGAACGAAGTCAAAGCCGAAGCGTCAGGCGGCGTAAATGACCTATTGCCATACGCGGCCTGGATCATTGCTTTGGCCGCTATGGTCGGGAGTCTTTTCTTCAGCGAAGTGATGGAATTGCCGCCGTGCGTTCTGTGCTGGTATCAACGGATCGCGATGTATCCGCTAGTGGTAATAATTGCCATCGGGATCGCAAAGCGTGATGCTCAGTGGAAGTGGTATGCGATGCCGCTCTCACTCAGCGGGCTCGCCTTAGCCATCTATCATAACCTGCTCTATTATCACATTATTCCCGAGAGCATTACGCCGTGTATGGAAGGTGTTTCGTGCACTTCGGTACAATTAGAATGGCTTGGATTTATCACGATACCGCTACTTTCGTTAGTATCGTTCACCGCCATGACTGCAATTCTTTTAATCTATCGACCTAATAAACATCTATGACAAAGGAAATTAGAAATCTGGTTATCGTCGGAGCCCTCGTAATTGTCGCGGGCATTATCGGAGCGTATCTTTACCGCCAGACCGCAGCGACGCCGGTTGTAGTTTCGAACAATAGCAACGGAACCAGCACGCCGGCAGCCGAAGCTTTGGTGAGGCCAGACAGCCCGACGCTGGGGCCCGCGGATGCCAAGGTAACGGTCGTTGAATTCCTCGATCCGGAATGCGAATCATGCGCAGCCTTTGCTCCGACGGTTAAACGGGTTATGAGCCAGTATGAGGACGCGAGGCTTGTCATTCGCTACATGCCGTTCCATAAGAATTCGCGTCTTGCCGCATCGTACCTTGAGGCGGCGGGCGAGCAGGGTAAGTACTGGGAAATGATGGACAAGATGTTCGCCGGGCAGAGCCAGTGGGGCGAGATCCACGGCGGCGGCCCGCAGCCTGAGCGGCCGGCTCCGCAAGTTCTGTTTGACAAATGGGCAGCCGAACTCGGCCTCGACGTAGAGCAATTAAAAGCCTCAGCGGCCGACCGCAAACACCTAGACAAGGTAGAACGCGATTTTGCCGACGGGCGATCGCTCGGCGTTAAAGGAACGCCGACATTCTTCGTTAACGGACGACGCCTTTCAAATCTCGGCGAAGCCGGCCTGCGGACAATGATCGTTGACGAAATGAAGAAATAGTAACGCGGGCCGATGTAAACACGACGAACCGGAAACGGCGGTGATACTCTCAGGCGGCAGGGAAAATATGTTCAAGGGGTTTACCGGTCCAAGGAGGGTCGTCATTACAGGGTTCGGATGCGTCACGCCCGTCGGCATTGGCCGCGAAGCGTATTGGGACGCTCTTGCCCGTGGACGCAGCGGCATTCGCAGGATCGAGAGTTTTGACGTAGACGAATTTAAAGTAAGGATCGCCGGCGAGGTCCGGGATTTCGACTGGGAAGCGGAGGTCGAATATCAGGACCGCAAGCACGTTCCGCGAACCGTTCCGCTCGCCCTCGCTGCAGCTCGCGAAGCCGTAAAAGATTCGGAGATCTCGATCGACAGCCTATCAGCCGAAGCGAAAAGCAACTTCGGTGTCGTCATCGGGACAGGCGGCGGCGGATTGGCGTTTACCGAAAAGCAGTTTGGCCACTGGTTCTCCGGCAATGAGCGCAAGGGCAGCATCTATACAATTCCTTCGTCGACCCACGGCGGCCTTTCATCAGAACTCTCGATGGTTTTCGGCCTTCACGGCCTTTCACACGTAATTTCGACCGGCTGCACTTCGTCGACTGACGCTTTGTTTTATGCGGCGCAGCACATAGCTCTCGGCAAGCAGGACGCGATGCTGGCAGGAGGCGTTGATTCGCCGATCGCGCCCGGAATCATGCGGGGGTTTGAGGTTATGACCGTCGTTACCGATAAATGGAACGACGAACCGGAGAGAGCTTGCCGCCCATTTTCGGCTGATAGGTCCGGCATCGTTATCGCCGAAGGTGCCTGGATCTACATGCTTGAAACATACGACGCCGCGATCGAGCGCCGAGCGGACATCTACGCCGAGATCGCCGGATACGGAGCGACGTGTGATGCCTATCACCGCGTCCGGCTCGAGGAAAACGGCGTCGAACCGGCGAGGGCAATGACCATTGCTCTTGCAGACGCGGGGATCGGTCCCGACGAGATCGGCCACATCAACTTGCACGGAACGTCTACCCAACTCAATGACCGCATCGAGACGCAGGCGGTCAAGCTCGCATTCGGCAAGCGGGCGTACGACATTCCGATGTCCGCGACCAAATCGCAGATCGGACATCCTCAGGGAGCCGCCGGTGCGGCAGGCATAGGCTCCGCACTGCTCGCTCTAAAAAAAGGAATCATCGCACCGACCATCAACCTCGATGACCCAGACCCGGCCTGCGATCTCGACTACACACCAAACACCGCCCGCCATCGGGCCGTCGACACAGTTTTGTGCAACTGCATCGGCTTCGGGTCAAAAAACTCGGCGCTTGTTTTGAAAAACGTTTAGCCACGGAGAGCACCGAGCGACGATTCTGAATTTGGTCTCCAACAAGGCACCTATTACTCAAAGTGGTGCTATGAAACTCTCTGTGTCCTCTGTGCTCTCTTGGCTAAATCTGATTTTAAAGAAAGAGTGCGGACTTTTTGGGAAGCCCGCACTCGGTAGGTATTTCTATGGTTGGTTATTAGGACAGGATTAGGTGACCGACCGGCTAGATTCCGGCCTCACCGACGGAGGATAATAAAAAGAACCTGAGCTCTTAAAACTCTCAGTATTAAATTTTTTTCGAGCACCGCATTCGATGCAGGCCCTGTATGATTCATGCCGCGACGTAATTGGCCGCGTCAGGCGCTTATGCCAGCAACCGAAAAGTTTGCCCATCAGACCGATCTTTCGTCCGGCCTGAGTTTCATTCCCACTTGTATTCACGTCAAAGACGCTATTTTGTTCCAAAATTCCTTGCATGATCATTCGATTCCTCCTTGATCCAATAGCTTAAAGCTCCACGCGCCTTCATATAAAGAACGCAAAATGGGGAAAGATTTGCAAAAATAAGATGAAAAGGACCCCCAAATGGTTCGTCAGGAAGTGCCTGCAGTGCCGTTCTGCTTTTCCTTCTTTCTCTTAAACATCTAATTCGGTAGAATCTTCCCAAAAGATTCATGGAGATAACAATGAAACGAATTATCGGAAAGGCCCTAATATCTGCTTTTGTTGTATTTGGAGCGACGGTCTCGGGTTACGCGTGGGACGATGTCGGCCATAAGATTACGGGCTATATCGCTTGGCAGCGAATGTCGCCCGCGGCCCGCGAGAATGTGATAAAGATCCTTCGCGCGGCGCCGGAAGACTCGCACCTGTCGGTCTATTATCAGGCCTATGGCGTGCGGTCTGATGCTGACAAACAGCTCGATTACTTCATGCTGGTCCCGACGTGGGCAGACATTGTCCGCGACCGTGCGTTTCCGGTCCGATTTGCGAAATACAACAAGGGAGACTGGCATTACACGTCGGTTTTCTGGCGGCAGGTGAACGGCAGGGCCGAGATAATCGCCGACAAGGAACCGGACGGGCAGGCGGTCGAGAAACTGAAAGAATTTGACCAGACCCTTCGCGACCCGGCGGTCAGCGATAAAGACAAAGCTATAGCCCTTGCATGGTTCCTGCATATCGGCGGGGACATTCACCAACCGCTTCATACGTCTAGCAGGGTGACGGAGGTCGAACCCGAGGGCGACCGCGGCGGAAACACTTTTCTGATCTCGCCGCAGGGAACCGCACGCGGGGACGAGCAGAACCTGCACTGGTTCTGGGATTCCATCGTCCCGCGAAACATTCCGTTTAATTTTGGCCTCAGCGAGGGCGAATACGTGCGGCACATCGCCAATGCAATGATATCGCGCTACCCCTTCGAATCTCTGAAGTCCGACCTGAAACTGTCGGACCAAACTTCGTGGAAGGACGAGAGCCTAACGCTCGCCCAGACAGAGGTGTTCCGCTCTGACCTTCGCCGTTTTGAAATGCCGTCTGACGCCTATCGCCGGAATGCACTTAGCGTTGCCGAGCGACGACTGACGCTTGCTGGCTACCGTATGGGCGAAACGCTCGAGCAGATCTTCGCCAAGTAACTATGTCCACCGAACTCCTTGAGCGGTACAATTCGCGGCTCGACCGGATAATGGCCGAGATGCGCGAGCTGGTCGAGATCGAATCGCCTTCGCACGACGCCGCGAATAGCAAAGAGGTCGTGGATTGGCTTGAAAACGCATTTCGCGGGACCGGCGTTGATGTGGGGGTCGAGCGCTACGCGACGCCGAGCGACGGCGATCACTTGATCATCCGGGCATTTGGGGGCAACGCGAAACCGGTGCTTTTGCTTGGGCATACGGATACGGTCCATCCGGTCGGCAGCCTTGAGAAGAACCCGACGCGGATCGAGGGCGACCGGTTTTACGGCTGCGGCATCTTTGATATGAAAGCGAATATCATCTTGATGCTCGAAGCCTTGCGGTATTTTCACGAGACTGGAACGCGGTCCGCCCGGCCGATAAATATTCTCCTTTCCTGCGACGAAGAGGTCGGCAGCTACACCGGCCGCGGACACGTCGAACGCGAAGCCAAGCTCGCCGAAAACTGCCTTGTTTTTGAGCCGTCAGCCACCGGCCGTGTTAAGACCGGCCGCAAAGGGACGGGAATGTACGTCGTGAGGGCCCATGGCGTTCCGGCACACGCGGGCCTCGATCCGGAGAAAGGTGCAAGTGCGATACTCGAGCTTTCGCGGCAGATCGAACGGCTTCACGCGATGAATTCGCCCGATGCAGGCACGACCGTCAACGTTTGCACCGCAAGCGGCGGCACGACTACCAACGTCATTCCCGAACACGCCGAATGCACCGTCGATGTCCGCTTTACGTCGATGGCCGAGGCCAAACGGATCGATGCGGCGATAAAGGGTCTTGCTTCGGTCGATGAGCGTGTCTCGCTAGAGGTCACCGGCGGCATCAACCGCCCGCCGATGGAACGGACCGATGCCGTAGTCGCTCTTTTTGAGAAAGCTCGCCAGACCGCCGCGTCGTTCGATTACGAGCTGGGCGAAACCCAGGTCGGCGGCGCCTCCGACGGAAACTTCGTCGGAGCCCTCGGCATCCCCGTGCTAGACGGCCTAGGTATAGCGGGCAACGGCGCCCATACGCTGAACGAGCATATTTTGGTGAGCGATATAGCAAAGCGTGCGGCATTGATCACAATTTTGCTAAGTCGGTACGGCCAACATTAAGAGGATCATTCGCGACTAATCTTTTCGTGTATGGAAACCCAAGCCTTGATACAGCGATTTGGCAACCGGCCTTCAGGTGAGATACTTCGGACTCAAACAACTAACGTTGATATTGTGCTGCGTTCTCCTGAGGGAGATGGGATTTCAGGAGAAGAATTCAGGATCCATTATGACCAAAAGCAGGAATTTAACTTGAGTCTAGGAAAATTCTCAAGCATCTTCCTCGAAACTGCCCATCCGCTCCTGATCGATTATCTGGAGCCAAATTACCGTGTTGACCTTGGCTCTTACGTTGAGGATAAGAAGCTATTTCGTTCCATTCTTCAATCCCTCGCGATGGAGATATTTGAAGGCTGGCGTTCATTTGAAACCTACCTAAATATGCCGCTTGATGCATTTTTGAGCGAAAGGTACGGAATATTGATGTTTGCGCCGAAAACATTTGCGATGAAGGTTGTTGAAGAGTCGGCAAAAGTGGGAATTAAGCTTTATGCGAAACAACCATCAGAACCCGCAAGCAGTCCTGAAGTTCTACTTTTTGATCGGAGCTATGTAATTGCCAACGGATTCAAAGTTGAGCCGCTGTAGGACTGTTAGTGTTGACGACGAGTTGAAACAATTCATCACTTCCAAAGTCGAGGGCACCGAAAATGATTTAGATAGATGAAAATTCGGAGGCGCATCCTGTCCGGTGATGGGCGCGGTCTTCAAAACCGTTTGCGGGTGCGCGAGAGCGTACCTGGGTGGGTTCGACTCCCACACGCCTCCGCCAAAAATCAGTGCTCAGTGGTCCGTGTTCAGTGACCAGATGAGAATCGGTGTTCAGTGATCAGATAAGAAATGAAGCATTGGATTGCGTTGAATATGACGCCGGGCGTTGGGCCGCGGGCGGCCACTAAGCTGCTGGAGCGGTTCGGGTCGGCTGATGCGGTTTTTCAGGCTCGGCGACCGGAATTGGAGCAGCTTCGTATTCGGCCTGAGACCATCGAGAGCCTGATGAAGCGTGAGTTTGAGGCGAAGGCCGACGAAGAGCTCGATGGCGTCAAGGCGCTCGGTGGCGACATACTTATTTTGGACGACGGTAGCTATCCGCCTCTACTTCGTGAGATCGCCGATCCGCCTATCACGCTTTACGTCCGCGGAGACTGGCAGGCGTGCTTCGATCAGCCGTGTGTTGCGGTGATCGGCTCGCGAAACTGCTCGACCTATGGACAGAATGCGGCGGAAATGCTTTCGCGCGACCTCGCCTCGCGGGGCATTTGCGTCGTCTCGGGACTGGCCCGCGGGATCGACACATCGGCCCACCGCGGCGCGATCGCCGGTGGAGGGCGAACCATCGCCGTCATCGGTACCGGCCTCGACAGCATTTATCCGAAAGAGAACGCGAAACTTGTCGATGAGATCATCGCTTCGGGCGGCGCGGTCGTTTCGCAATTTCCCTTGGGTACACCGCCGCTTAAGGACAATTTCCCGTACCGCAACAGAATCATCAGCGGGCTCAGCCTCGGCGTGCTGATCGTCGAAGCGTCTGAGCGTAGCGGTTCGCTCATCACGGCCCGTTTGGCGATGGAACAGAACCGCGAAGTGATGGCCGTTCCGGGAAACATCACATCGGGCAAGTCATATGGAACGAATTACCTGATCAAAGCCGGAGCCAAGCTGGTTCAGCAGTGGCAGGACGTCGTTGCTGAGCTTCCGGCCGAGATCTCATCAGTGATATTGCCGCCAAAAGTCGAGCGCCATTCGGATAGTATTTCACCCGAACAGCCCCAGCTCGTCCCGGCGGATATGACCGAACACGAGCGGAAGGTATGGACGTTGCTCACGGCCGACGAATCTACCCATATCGACCAGTTGCTCGAATCAAGCAGCCTATCATTCGGCGAACTCAACACAGCTCTCGTCGGCCTAGATATCCGTGACGCGATCCGCGTATTGCCAGGCAAACATTACGCCCGGCGAATTTGATAAGAATGGAGAAGCCGAACCTCGTACAGATAACCCGATCCGGCCGCATTACGGAAGAAGAATTCTATCCGGCTGTGAACGCGATGCACGAGGCTGTCTGGAGCCGACTCTTTCCGCCGCAGATAACGACCGACGGGCTCGCGAATTTGGTACGCCACAATGTGATCACACCGCCGGACGCGCCGATACCGGAATGCATTTCGTGCGGTGCATGCTGCGTCGCCCATGTCTGCGTCGGCGTTCGTCCCGGCGAAGACGGCGATCCCGCCGATCAATGGGAGATCGTCCCCGAAAGCGACACCGATCTAGTAGTAGACGTTTATATTCGCCGCGATGCCGATACTCAGGCGTGTGTAGCACTCGAGGGTACGATCGGCGAGAATGTCGCGTGTCGGATATATGAAACAAGGCCGTCTATGTGCCGGCATTTCGAGGCTGGAAGCGACCGCTGCCACGCCCTCCGACGCGCCTTTGGCATCGAGCCGTACCTATCGCTTGAAGGAATGTATGTTGCCGCCCAAAAGTTGAAGGCACAGTCCGAGGCCGTTCCGGCATCCAATATAATACGAAACGCGAAGATAGCCAGAGACGGGAGTGGGAAGCTGACCATTTCGGTATTAACAGAAGATGGCAAGCTAACGCCACTATACAGCTACGCTCCCGGGGCCGTGACATGGCGGCAATTTGAATTCGAAGGCCTTACGATCGACGAGGCCCAGGAGCTTATACGGCAACGCTCGACAGCCGCTTATCAGTCGTAAAAGTCTGTTTGTTTCCGCATACGTTTATTTCGTGCCGAATTGACATAGGTCGTTAACAGGTGTTAGAAGTCAGAATGTCAGAGCGCAATTTTTCGCGCATCTGACTATTTTTTTCGGATCCTTAAAAATTTGGGATGACGGAACCGAACAAGTGATTCGGTAGTTTAATTTATGTCGAAGAATCTCTTAATAGTTGAAAGCCCCGCGAAAGCAAAAACCATTGAAAAGATTCTCGGAAAGGATTTTCAGGTAAATAGCTGCTTCGGCCACATCCGCGATCTGGAAAAGGCCGGTATGGGCATTGACGTTAAGAATGATTTCGAACCCAGCTACAAAGTCCCCGACGACAAAAAGAAGGTCGTTAACGAGCTAAGATCGCTTGCAAAAAAGTCAGAAGAAGTTTGGCTTGCGACGGACGAAGACCGCGAGGGCGAAGCCATAAGCTGGCATTTGTGTGAGGTACTCGGTCTTGACCCCAAAACAACCAAACGGATAGTTTTTCACGAGATAACAAAACCTGCGATCGAAGCTGCCGTAAAGGCCCCGCGGCGTGTGAACATGAATCTGGTGATGGCGCAGCAAGCCCGGCGCGTGCTGGATCGCTTAGTCGGATTTGAATTGAGTCCCGTGCTCTGGCGTAAGATCAGTGCCGGCGGCAATAACCTGAGCGCCGGACGTGTACAAAGCGTAGCTGTAAGGCTGATCGCGGACCGTGAGCGCGAGATCAACGCATTCGAACGATCCAGCCATTTCAAGATCGAACGCATTTTCGTTGCCGATGATATCACCCGCAAATCCGTTACATTTAAGGCTGAAGGACGGAAACAGGACAGCGCCGAAGATGCCGAAACCTTCTTAAAAGGCTGCATCGGCGCGGACTATAAAGTAACTGACGTACGCATCAAGCCCGGCAAGCGAACTCCGGCCCCGCCATTCACGACCTCAACCCTTCAACAGGAAGCATCAAGAAAACTTGGCTACGGCGTCGGGCGAACGATGCAGATCGCTCAGAAGCTTTATGAGAATGGCCATATATCGTACATGCGTACTGACAGCGTGAGTCTCAGCGATACCGCGCTCAGCGAAATCACGCAAACAATAAGCAGCATGTTCGGTGAAAGATATCAGCAGGCTCGTAAGTTCAAGAATAAGAACGAATCTGCGCAGGAAGCGCATGAAGCCATTCGCCCGACCAACGCGAGTGCGACGACCGTGGCCGAGCCGGAATGGCAGCGGCTGTATGAGCTGATCTGGAAGCGGACCGTGGCGTCGCAAATGGCAGATGCTGAATTAGAGAAGACAACAGTAAAAATAGAAATTTCCACAAATAAGGAAGAGCTGACGGCCTCGGGCGAAGTGCTCAAGTTCGACGGATTTCTCAAGGTTTATCGCGAAGACAAGGATGACGACGAACAAGAAGAATCGTCATCACAAAGTCTTCTGCCGCCGATGTCGGTGGGGCAATCGCTGCCTCTTTCGGAGCTCCGAGCTACAGAACGGTTCACCCGCCCGCAACCGAGATACACGGAAGCTTCTTTGGTAAAAAAATTAGAAGAACTTGGCATCGGCCGTCCGTCCACATACGCACCGACTATCTCAACGATCCAGAAACGAGAATACGTAGAAAAACGTGATAAGGAAGGCACGCCGAGAGCTTATAAGATCCTTGTATTAAAAGATGACCTCATCAGCCAGAGGCAGGATTCTGAAAATACGGGAGCCGAGAAATCAAAGCTTTTCCCGACGGATCTTGGGCTCGTCGTCACGGATTTTCTAAAGCAACACTTCGACGACATTATGGATTATGGCTTCACCGCCAGGATCGAACAAGAGTTTGATGAAGTCGCCGAGGGCAAACTTCAGTGGAACGAAATGCTCGAGGAGTTCTATTGGCCCTTCAAAAAAGAAGTCGATAACACGATGGAAACCGCCGAGCGTGCAAAGGGCGAGAGAATTCTCGGTACCGATCCGGAAAGTGGTAAACCCGTGATCGCTCGCATGGCGCGCTACGGCCCGATAATACAGATAGGCAGCGTCGACCAGGAAGAAAAGCCCAGATTTGCAAAGGTCCCAACGGGCCAGAGCATCGAAACAATTACGTTCGAAGAAGCGCTGACCTTATTCAAACTGCAGGGTTCGATGGGCAGTTACGAAGACAAAGAACTGTCGGTTAGCGTTGGTCGGTTTGGGCCGTACGTAAAATGGGGCGACGAATTTGTCTCCATCCCACGCGGCACTGACCTGTCCGCGGTGGATGCTGAAAAAGCGATCGAGTACATAAAGGCCAAGCAGGCGGCGGATGCTCCGGTCGGAGATTACGACGGCAAACCGATAGCAAAAGGAAAAGGACGTTTCGGGCCTTTTCTCAAATGGGACGGAATGTATATCAATGTGCCGAACCGCTACGATTTTGACAACCTCAGCCAAGATGAAATGAACGAACTCATCGAGGCGAAGATCAGCAAAGAAGCAAACCGATACATTCACCGATGGGAAGATGAAAAAATATCGGTCGAGAACGCGCGTTGGGGACCTGTGATCAAGTTTGGCAAAAAGGTGATATACCTACCGAAAAAAGCCGACGGCACTCGTGCCACACCGGAGGAAGCAGCAAAGCTAACACTGGAAGATGTGAAAAAGTATATCGAATCTGAGATTCCGGGAGCGTTCGTCAAAAAGACGAGGGCTCCAAAAAGGGCTTCGCCCAAAGCTGCTGCAAGGAAATGAAAGCTAAGGGCATCCGCGAGCTACGAAGACAGATCACTTTTGCATAATGATGCCGGTGATTATAATATAGCCGTCAGCTCAAGTGACAGCACGGTTGAAACCAAATCGGAGTCCGCAGCTTCGGTCGCTTGACCACCAATGAACGAAAATATCGAATTCTTACAGGCGTTCCTCAAGAATCCCGGAACGGTAGGCTCGATCACGCCGAGTTCGCCCGAGCTTGCCAAGCGTATGATCGAAGGCCTGGATCCCAGACCCGATAACATCGTTCTGGAGCTCGGCGTCGGCACGGGTGCGATCACAAAATATCTACAGGACATCGTTCCGGATGAACGCTCGTA
>JBBQTV010000127.1:0-10971 GCA_038212935.1 Pyrinomonadales bacterium
TCCGCAGCAGCGGCCCGAACTTTCTCGTCGTTGCCGATCACGGTTACGCGGGCGATGCGTTCGCGAGTGCAGATCTCAGCGGCGGCCAGCGTCCGCGGATCCTCGCCCTCAGGCAAAACGATGTGCTGAATATCAGATGCGGCGCGCTTGCGAATACTTTCCAGGATCATAGATGGCCTTGCTGACTGCGAGTCTGAATTTACCATACAACTTTCCTTCCATAAACTTGCACAAACATCGCGTACTTTCTAGACTTAGGGAAAACTGTCAGCAGGAGCACTGAATGAGCAACATCGAAAAGCGGGCAAAGGCCCCGCAGCGAAAGGTCAAGCGCGAAGCGAAAGGACGGATGGGCAATTTTCTGATGTTCCTGCCCAACATGGTCGTTCTGCTAGGCCGGCTGCTGAAAGACGCCCGCGTTCCAACGGCTGAAAAGGCGCTTTTTCTCGCTGCGATCGTTTATGTCATCTCGCCGATTGATCTTATTCCGGACATCTTCCCTTTTATAGGCCAGGTGGATGATATCTACATGGTCGCCCTTTCACTGCTCCGACTTGTAAACCGTACCGATGAAAGCGTCGTCCGCGATCATTGGTCGGGCGGCGGCGACATCGTATCGCTTGCCGATTCGGTTGCCGGCATTGCACCGATGCTATTGCCTAAACGCGTTGCGCGCGTTCTCACGTCTCGGGTCGAAATGGCCCCTGCCGGAAAGATCCTCGGCAGCATCGGCGAAAAGCACGAACCGGTGATGTACGAGATCCCGCAGCCGGAGGCCGAACAGCATGTTGCCGTCGATGCGCGATCGGCGACGCCGAGCTAGTCGATCAAATTCTTCTGGATATTCCCCCTGTTTGCAACTATATAGAGCCTAGCTCTACTCAATCAAAGACTTCGCATTGTCGATCTAGGCGGTGAATTCGCTATAATAGCGTCTAAGCCGCATAGTCTGGATTTTTAAGTATGTTCGAACGTTACACAGAACGCTCTCGGCGTGTCATATTCTTTGCCCGTTATGAGGCTCTGCAATATGGCTCGCAGATGATAGCGCCGGAACACATCCTCCTCGGGCTTCTGCGCGAGGATAAAACAATAGCTTCGAGATTCTTCCCGTTTCGTAATTCTCTCTCGGTAGACACGGTCCGCCGCGAGGTCGAAGAACGGATAACGATCCGCGAGCGCATTCCTCAATCGGCCGAACTTCACCTCTCGCCGGAGACAAAGCGTATTTTGTTTTGGGCAGGCGAAGAAAGCCGGCAGTTGAAGAACAAAACCATTAAGCCGGAACATTTGCTCGCGGGAATGCTGCGCGAGGAGCGCACGGCAGCTGCGGAGATACTCTTTCAGTTCGGACTGCGGATCCAGGACGTGCGTGAGGAGATCGCGAAAGGGACCGGACTTCCCAAGATCCTGCAGCAATCTGCCATCGACGGGTCCACGACGCCGAGCCTTGCCGAATTTACTCGCGATCTGACAGCGGATGCCGCCAGCGGCAAACTCGACCCGCTGGTCGGACGCGAGCCCGAGATCGAACGATTGATCGAGATACTCTGCCGGCGGACAAAGAATAATCCGGTGCTGATAGGCGAGGCGGGTGTCGGAAAAACGGCGATCATCGAAGGCCTTGCGCAGCGGATCGTTGATAGAAACGTTCCGACATTCCTTGACGAAAAGCGCATTCTTTCGCTGGATCTTTCGTCGATAGTGGCGGGTACAAAATATCGTGGGCAATTCGAGGAAAGGCTTAAAAAGATAATGGCCGAGTTGAAGGAAAATCCTGAGAACATCGTCTTTATCGATGAGATCCACACTTTGGTCGGTGCCGGATCGGCCGAGGGAACATTAGACGCAGCGAACATTCTTAAGCCCGCTCTCTCACGCGGCGAGATACAGTGCATCGGAGCGACAACACCGACAGAATATAAAAAGACGGTCGAAAAGGACCGTGCCCTCGAGCGGCGTTTTCAGGCAGTAAAGGTTGAGCCGCCCAACGAAGAACAAGCGCTTGAGATCATCCGCGGCGTTGTCGAACGCTACGAGGCTTTTCATCAGATCCGTTACACACGGGGCGCGCTTGAGGCCGCGGTATATCAATCAAATCGTTATATCGCAGATAGATTTTTGCCGGACAAGGCCATCGACGTTCTAGACGAAGCTGGCGCGCGAGCCAAGTTGCGCCATCAGCAGGAAAATCCGTCTGAACCGTCATGGCGCGAAGCCGTCGAAAACTGGAAGCGTGCCGCCGCAAACGAAGATCAACTGATCTCCTACGAACTCCAGTCGATCGAGGAGTCGCTTGTCGCCATCGAAGTCACAAAAGACGATGTCGATGAGGTCATTGCACGGTGGACGGGCGTTCCCGTCGCGTCCATCAAGCTTGAAGAAGCCACAAAGCTGATCGCGATCGAGGCGGAACTTCATAAACGGATTGTCTCTCAGCGGCCGGCCATTTCGGCACTTGCGCGTGCGATCAGACGTTCGCGTGCGGGCCTGAAAGGTCCTTCAAAGCCGATCGGCTCGTTCCTATTCCTGGGACCGACGGGGGTCGGAAAGACCGAAGTAGCGAGGACGCTGGCAGAATATCTTTTTGCATCAGAACGAGCCCTGATCCGCTTTGATATGAGCGAATTTATGGAGAAGCACGCGGTCGCGAAATTCATCGGCTCGCCTCCGGGATATGTCGGCCATGACGAAGGCGGACAATTGACCGAAAAGCTTCGCCGCTCACCTTACGCGGTCGTGCTGTTCGATGAGATCGAAAAGGCTCATCCCGATGTCTTCAACATTCTGCTGCAGGTTTTCGAAGATGGAGTATTGACCGACGCACAGGGAACCGCCGTCGATTGTAAGAACGCGATCTTCATCATGACCTCGAATATCGGAGCAAGATCCATTCAGAAACGAGGAAATCTCGGATTCCAATCCAGCGGCGACGTTTCGCGTGAAAAGCTTGAGGAGCAGGTGATGTCGCAGGTCCGCCAGACATTCGCACCCGAATTCATCAACCGGCTCGACGAAGTGATCATCTTCGACGAGCTCAACGACTACGACCTGGCAGCCATCGTTGATCTGCAGATAGTAAAACTGAATCAGGTGCTTGCTGGACGACAATTAACTGTAACTCTTAGCGACGATGCCCGTAAATGGCTGATAGAGAAAACGTTGGGTGACCGCAGCTATGGTGCCCGCCCACTGAAACGAGCCCTGCAAAAGTACGTCGAAGATGAACTTTCCGAAGCGCTCATACAGGGCGAGATCGGCGAAATGAGTGATGTTGAGATTTACCGCGATGGCGATCTGCTGAAGTTCCGCGACAAGTTCGATATAGATCTGTCGAAGGAACTGATTCAGCACGGTTAAGCGTTCACGTGGTCAGCGACCTTTTAAGTGTGAGAATGGCCCTTTCAGGTCGCTCGCACTTTTCGCTTTTTGGTCATTTGCCTGTATAATTCGAAGGTTTGTCGGACCGGCGCACGCAAGGCAACCTGAATATGATTCGTCGAATCATAACTCACGTTAAAATTCCGACATTGAAAAGCCGCCCCCTTTTCGTTAATCTTGCATTTATTTTTTGGGAAGGCGGCTTTTAGGCCTTTTAGGCACAGAACATAGCAATTTTCTAGGAATCCTTTTTTGTATGCATAAAATCAGCGCATTCGGACTCGTAGTTTTGAGTCTCGCCGTAATGGCAACCTCACATTTTGCCGCGACGGAGATAACATCGGATGCGAAACCGACCGCAGAAGCCGTTGCAGCACAGCAGATCGTTGAGTCCGTTGATATTCAGGGCAACCGCCGGCTTCGTGACGAAGACCTTATCTATTACATCCGAACGCGTCCGGGCGATACTTACGATCCTGCCGCACTCGAACGCGACCTTCGTGAACTGCTTTCACTGAATTTCTTTGATAAGTCGGCCACGCGCGTTCTTACGACAGATGGTGTTCGCGGTGGTGTCAATGTGATCTTCGAAGTTCGCGAATGGCCGATCATTCGCGATCTTCAGTTCACTGGCAACAGGTCGCTTCCCGAATCTGACATTCTAAAGGCGTTTCGCGAAGAGAATGCCGGGATTGCAAAAGAACGAATTTATGATCCGGTAAAAGGGCGGGGCGCGATCCGAATACTTCGCGAGCTCTTGGCAAGTAAAGGTTATCCGAACTCTACGATAGCCATCAAGGAAGAGGAGGTTTCCGCAACTTCAATTGCATTGACGTTTGAGATAGAGCAGGGAAACCGCTCCCGCATCGTCGATATCGACTTCGAAGGCAACGAAAATTTCAGCGACAAAGAACTCCGCAATGCACTACAACTTGTAAAGGAAACAGGCCTCATCTCACGATTTAAGGGCGCCGACATCCTTGACATGCGCAAGCTGCAGTACGACCTACAGAGAAATGTACAGTCGTACATGTTCTCGAAGGGATATTTCCAGGCACGCATCGGCGAACCCGAGGTTATTGGCCTAGGTGTAAAGCGGACCGGATTTCTGCCATTGATCACGCTGCCGATCCCGCTGTTGACCTCAACGGATGATACACTTCGCATCGTCGTTCCGGTGACCGAGGGAAGAGTTTTTCGCGTTGGTGAACTAAAGGTCGAAGGAAATTCGATATTTTCCGAGCAGCAGCTTCTTGGTGCGGTCGGCCTTAGGCCTGGCGAGATCGCGGACGGCAAGCGGCTTCAGGACGCGGTTTACGAGGATCTGAAAAAAGTTTATGGAAATCAGGGGTTTGTAAATTATTCAGCAGAGTTTGAACCGGTCTTTCGTGACAGCCCGACCAATCCGGATGAAGGCATTGTCGATATCACTATTCGGATCGAAGAAGGCAAGCAGTTCTCGCTCAGAAGGCTCGAATTCACGGGCAACACATTCACCCACGACCGCGTGATGCGGCGCGAGTTTCTGCTGAACGAAGGCGATATCTACAATCAGCAGTTTCTGGATATTTCGATCGCCCGGCTGAACCAAACGCAATATTTCGACCCGATCGACAAAGATCAGGACGTCGAGACTCGTACTGACGAGGAGCAGGGAGACGTTGACCTGATCGTTAAGATCAAGGAAAAGGGCCGCCAGCAGATCTCGTTCAATGGCGGAATCTCTGGCATCGGTGGTTCATTCTTCGGCCTCGAATACTCTACGAATAATCTCGCGGGCCGCGGCGAGGTCCTTTCCTTCGCTCTCGGTGCCGGTAATAGGCAGCAGAGTCTTCAGTTTACGTACCAAGAACCCTACTTCCGCGATCGTCCCATCTCAGTAGGATTTTCTGTGTTTGCCTCGCGGTATAAATTCTTTGGCGAAGGAACATTTCTGACGCAGAATCAGCAGCTTTTAAACGAACTATTTAACCCTCAGGCCCAGATCCTTACTGATGAAAGCAACCTGTTTACGCAGAGTACTTATGGCGTGACCGTATTTGCTACCGCCCCGCTTTCTGAACTTTTCTTCCGTAAACGGCCATTCACTCAGTTCTCGCGGCTTGGCCTGACGTATCAGTTCTCGACGACTTCTATCGCAGACCCGCCGGTCAATGAACTCGAAGATCCGGCTTCCCGTATTCCGGTCATTTATCGTCAGCCGGGCATCATTACCAGCCGCGTCACAGGCTCATTCGTTTACGATACACGTCAACCGGCTCCGAACGGCATCGACACCCTTAGGGGTTCGCAGCTAAGCCTTACCGTCGGCCTCGCCGGGCTGGGTGGTGACGTTAGATCTTACCAGCCGAATATCAGTTATTCCCGATATACCCCGGTCCGCCGGAAGGGTTCAGGCAACCCAGAAGTTTTTGCGTTCCGTATTCAGGCTGGAACCATCGGAACTTTTGCTCAAACAGAAAAGATCCGCAATTCTAATTCGCTGGCGTTTATCGGCGGCGTTCCGGTTTACGAACGCTATTATCTGGGAAGTGAAAATGACATTCGAGGATACGACGCGCGTTCGATTGGGCCGGTCGCTCCCTTTGACACCTATGTAACGACCAGAAATGTTTCCGTGGCGACAAACGCAACCGGCACGCCGATACCGATCACCGGTTTTCCGGAAGGATCGCAGATACCGGGCCAGATAGCATCGCTTGGTTTGCTTACCGGGCCCGACGGTGCGAATCCGGCATTGTTCTCGCGTAACTTTCGTTTCATCGGGGGCGACACACAGTTGCTGGGTAATTTCGAATATCGAATACCGCTGTTCGGCCCCGCAACCCTGGCTGCATTCGCCGATGTCGGCAGCGTCTTCAATCTTCGTGATACGGGAACGCAGCGGATCAATAGTGAATTCCTTGGCGACGATGTATTTCTTGGCGGGGGCCGAATAACCGCTCTTGGACTGAGGAACACACCGGTCCTCGAGAGCAGCTTCGGAAGTATCCTGTATTATCGCGGCCGCGTAATGACGAAGACCGATTTCGTCACCGAGTTTTGCCGCGGCAACCGATTCGGATGTCCAACGGCACTTTCACCTGAAGTTCAGCAATTCTATCTCCGCGGCGAAGCCCAGCAGAATTCATTGCTTCGGGTCGATGATAGTGCATTCAACAAGATCGGGGATTTCAAAGCGTCGGTCGGCTTGGAATTACGCGTTCAGGTGCCGATCGTCAATGTCCCGTTTCGGCTGATCTACTTTTATAACCCGAACGGAAATTTTGGTTTCACGCAGGAACTTCCCGGAATATTCTTGCCGGGAAAACGCAGCGGATTTAAGTTTACGGTCGGACGTACATTCTAGCAGAGGAACGGAAGTCAGAAAATTGACAATCCGCGTGCCTTCACATAGTATTGTCGTTCTTTCGGCCTTTATTTTTCTTACAGGCAACATATTCAGCCTTTTTAGTTTCAAAGTAAGTTACAGATGATACAAAAGCGTCGCTCAAGCAATATTCAAGGAGTTTCACAGATAATGAAGAGATTTAGTTTTATGGCCTTCGGGCTGTTTTTGGCCGCGATCTTTACGGTTTCCGCTTCGGCACAGACCGCGACAGCCGGAAAGATGGTATGGATAGACACGCAAGCCTTTGCAGATGAGAAAGAGGGCATCACACGCTTTGTCAACGCATTTAAGGCACTCGGTACTGAAGCCCGGCCGAAAGAGCAGGAATTAGTTAACATTCAGACCAAAGTGACCGCGATCGCCGAGGACCTTCGGAAGATGCAGGCGAATCCGGCCGTTCCGATCGACCGGAATGCTGCACAAGCAAAGCAGGATGAGGGCCAACGCCTTCAGCGTGAGTTTGAGTTCAAGAAAAAAGAATACGACGCCTTTATCGAGAAGCGTACCGGTGAAGTTCTCGGGCCGATCAATCAGGATATCGGCCGCGCTATAACTGACTTTGCGAAGCAGAAAGGCTATGCAGCAGTGATGGATATCGATAAGCTTGTCCAGGCGGGAGCGATACTTTATCTTGAGCCGTCAGCAGACGTAACAAAGGAATTCATCACTTTTTACAATGCACGACCTGCGGGTACCGCGACAGCATCCACCCCTCGTTAAGTTTCGATTAACTTCGGTTTCTAGTATAGTCAGTAGTCGGCGACTCGGATCGCCGATTACTGACTTTTTACTTTTGAATCTCGTCCAATGATTATCTACGACTCGCTGGCGATCCAGCAGATCTTGCCTCATCGATACCCTTTTCTGCTTGTCGACAGGATCGTCGAGCTCGAGCCGCGTGTTCGGATCTTGGGGGTAAAGCAAGTTACGATAAACGAACATTTCTTCGCCGGACATTTCCCGCAAGCTCCGGTAATGCCTGGTGTACTTCAGATCGAGGCCTTGGCGCAGGTTGGTGCTATACTCGCTTTGCGAGAATTTGACGATCGAGACGCCAAGATCCCGTTCTTCAGCGGGATCGACTCAGCCAAGTTTCGTCGCCCCGTCGTTCCGGGCGATACGCTAATGCTCGAGGTGACGGCTCTGCGGATAGGTTCGCGTGTTCAGAAGATGAAAGGCGTCGCCACAGTTGACGGAAAAGTGACATCGGAGGCGATCATCACAAGTGTGATAGCCGACCGAAAAACGGAGGAATGATCGATGGAAATTGAGTTTACTGAAAGCCAGCTAATGGTGTACGGCCCGCTGATCAATGCTGCTATAGGCTTCTTTCTTGGCCTCGTTCCGCTTGGATTTGGCTACATCCGTAAAAAGCTTCGCCTCGGAATTCTAGGTATCGTTTCGGCAACTTTGGGCGGCGCGATCCTAGGAGTTTTTCTCTCCATACCCGCCATGGCCATTTTTACATGGCTTGTTATCCGCGACCGCGTAAGACCCGACGAAACGGTCGAGCCGCCTACTGCGGACGAAGAGATCTGACCTCATCTATGACCTTCATCCACGAAACCGCGATCGTCAGCAGAGACGCGCAGATCGGCGACGATTGCCATATTGGCCCATTTTCGGTCATCGGAGAAAATGTCACGCTCGATGACGGAGTTCGCCTCGATTCCCACGTCGTTGTTGACGGCGAGACGTCGATCGGCGGCGGGACTCACATCTTTCCGTTTGTCTCTATCGGCCTTGCACCCCAAGACTTAAAATACGGGGGTGAAGACACGCGAACCGAGATCGGCTCCGATAATCAAGTTCGCGAATTTGTAACGATCCATCGCGGAACGGCGGGCGGCGGCGGCCTTACCAAGATCGGCGATCGGAACCTCTTTATGGCACAGGCTCACGTCGCTCATGACTGCCAAATTGGCAGCGACGTCATTATGGCGAATGCCGCGACGCTGGCCGGCCACGTTGAGATCGCCGACCGGGCTAACGTAGGGGCATACTCGGGGGTTCATCAATTTTGCCGCGTTGGGCTCGAGGCTTTTGTGGGCGGGTATTCTGTCGTGGTGAAGGACGCTCCACCATTCGCAATAATCCAAGGGAACCACGCAAAGTGCTACGGCCTCAATAAGGTCGGCATGAAACGCCGAGGCTACTCCCGCGAGACCATCGAAAAACTCACTGCCGCCTATCGTCTGCTCCTTTCCTCTAAACTCAATACGACTCAAGCCATCGAGCGCATCCGAGCCGAGATCACCGACTGTCCCGAGGTCGACCTTCTCGTCAATTTCATCCAAACCTCAAAACGCGGCGTCGTCCTCTAACGCACCCGCCCAAAACGCGAAAAGGACACCCGAAGATGTCCTTTCACCAATTTGGCTCCGCAGGTAAGACTCGAACTTACAACCCTTCGGTTAACAGCCGAATGCTCTGCCATTGAGCTACTGCGGAATATGGCACGCCCGTGGGGGCGAACCTAAAGATTAGGAAAAGATGCGATTGATGTCAAGTTTATCGGCGTTTGCGGTGGAAGACGTATGAACCTTCCCTTTCGGCTTTCATTGGAGGTCGGAATAAGATCACGTGAGGTCGCGGGGACGCAAAACTAAAAGACGCAAAGTCGCGGACTGAGGACGCGCAGACCTTGATATGTCCGAACGGCTCATTGAAAAAGGTCTTCTGCGATCGACCGTTTTCGACTATAATCGCCGGATCATGGCAAAAGCAGAATTAAAGACGAAACAGACGGAAGCGAGTGTTGAGGAGTTCATCAACTCGGTCGAGAATGACGTTCGGCGGGAGGACGCACGCAGGCTTTTGGAGATATTTAGTCGCGTCACAGGCGAAAATGCAAAAATGTGGGGACCGGCGATCATTGGGTTTGGAAACGTTAAGCTAAAGTACGCTTCGGGACGCGAACTTGAGTGGATGAAGGTCGGGTTTTCCCCGCGTAAGTCGAATCTAAGCCTTTACGTTTCTTGTGATATATCGAAGCACGGAGATCTGCTCGAAAAGCTCGGAAAACACAAAACAGGCAGTAGCTGCCTCTACATCAAAACCCTTGCGGATGTTGATGAAAAGGTGCTCGAACGCCTGGTCAAAGAATCGATGGCCACCGCGGGGAAGGCCTAAACGGACGGTCTATCGAAGGTCGAAAAGCAGGAACTCTGTCTTGTCAGAATTTGCCTCAAGATCTAACTTCACCTCATCGCTGATCGCGGCACCGTCGCCGGGGCCGAGACTTTCTCCGTTCACATCCAGCGAACCGCTTATTAGCTGTATCCAGGCGTGGCGGCCTTCGGCGACGTTGTGAACGACCGTGTCTCCGCCGCCTAGGATAGAAGCGTAGAGCTTCACGTCCTGATTGATATGCACCGAGCCATCCTTGCCGCCGCGGGAGGCAACCAGCCTCAGCTTGCCCTGCTTTTCATCAACCGGGAACAACTTCTGTTCATAGCCCGGCTGTAGATTCTGCTTTTCGGGCAGGATCCACATTTGCAGCAGGTGCGTCCTGTCGGTCGGCGAACTATATTCGCTGTGGAGCACGCCGGTTCCGGCGGTCATTCGCTGCACTTCGTGCGGGCGTATGGTTTCGCCGTTGCCCATTGAGTCGCGGTGCGAAAGCTCGCCGTCGATCACATAAGTCAAGATCTCCATATCGCGATGCCCGTGCGTTGGAAAGCCCTGTGCCGGTTCTACGCGGTCTTCGTTTAGGACACGCAGATCGCGAAATCCCATGTGCCGCGGGTCGTAATAATCCGCAAATGAAAATGTGAAATTTGTGTCGAGCCATCCGTGATTGGCGTGGCCGCGTTCATTTGATCTTCTGATCCTAATCATTATGCCCTCCTTGTTCTTTGCTATCTGAGATAGCCGAATTTGCCCTGCTGGTAATCGTCTATCGCTTGGGCGATCTCTGCCTGTGTGTTCATCAGGAACGGCCCGTATTGCGCGATCGGCTCATGCAACGGCTCGCCGCTCATCAATAGAAAAATGCCGTCTTCAAGAGCCGCCACTCTTAGCTGCTCACCGTCACGCTCAAAGAGAGCGAGGTTATTCACCGGTAATTTCCTTTCGCCGTTGATCAACGCCGATCCTTCTACCGCAAGAAGTGCGGTAGTGTATCCGGCGGGGAACTGCGGCTCTACGGTCTCGCCCTGTTTCATCTTTAGGTTGTAGAGATGAACCGGAGTGAACGT